>JALGZO010000456.1 GCA_025774865.1 bacterium
ACCCGGCGTACCCGAAGGGGAACCTGAACCTCGGGACGTTGTACATGACGGTAGGCGACGTTCCGGGCGCGATCCGGCACTTCGAGCGGGAGCGCCGGCTGGATCCCGCGGACGGCGAGAATCTCGCCTCGCTCGCACTGGCGTACTCTCGCGCGGACCGGCCGGAAGAGGCGGAGCGGACTTACCGGGCAGCCGAGAAGGCCGGTCTGGAGGACGCCCCGGTCCTTTACAACCATGGCGTCTGTCTGGAACGATTGGGGCGCCCGTCCGACGCCGAGTCTCTCTATCGGCGAGCGATCGCGGCGGACTCGACATTTGCCGACGCCTGGAACAACCTGGGCGTGCTCAGTGCTCGAGCGGGTCGGATCGAAGAGGCCATCTCGCTCTGGCGAAAGACGCTCGAGATGCGTCCTGGTGATGAACGCGCTCTCGACAATCTCGAGAGGGCTCGACGACGCGCCGAAGAAGAACGCGGAACCGGAGGTTGAGCAAGGTGCGAGGCGTTTCCATCCTGACTTCGTCGTTCGTGGCGCTCGGCGCTATCGTGGTCGCGTCCGCCGGCGCGTTCGCCGGGACGGTGAGAGTTCCCCAGGACCACGCGAGCGTGCAAGCGGGGGTTCTCGCGGCGTCTCCCGGGGACACGGTGCTCGTCGCTCCCGGAACGTATACGGAGCTCATCCGGACCCGACCGGGGGTCGTGCTGAAGTCCAGCGAGGGTCCCGACGCCACGACTCTCGTGACCCCCGGGCTTGCCGAAAAATTGTCCGACGAACGGCTCCTGGAGTGTTTCGAGGGAGATCGCACCACGGTGATCGAGGGTTTCACGATGGTCGCCGGAGACACCCCGGGCGCCGCCGTCTACGTAGAAAACGCGAGCCCGACGATTCGAGGCAACGTCATCACCGGATTCGGGTGGGGGATCCACCTCCGGTACTCGAAGGCGTTGGTCGAAGCGAACGAAATCATGAACTGTGACTCGTTCGCGATCCTCGTTTTCGCATCGTCGCCGGACATTTTCGGAAACTCCATTCACGACAACGATTCCCAGGGAATCAGCATCAGCGGGAAGGAATCCCATCCGGTGATCGGCGGAAGTCCGGAGAAGTCGAACAAGATCTTCGGGAACCACATCGGCCTCCTGAACGGAAGCCGGAACGACATCGACGCCACGTTCAACGACTGGGGGTGGGAAACCACCGCCGAGATGGAAGCGGGGGAATGGCCGGACGACATCCACACGATCCGTGACGGCAACGACTTCAAGCAGTCTCACCGAGGCAAGGGCAAGGTGGACTACCGGAACTGGATCCGCCCGCCCCCCGCCTTGGAGGAAACGAGTTCGGCGCCGGGCTTGCGGGTCGCCATCCCGATCGTCGTCGCGCTGCTCTTGATCGGCGGGTTCGTGGGGCTCGCCCGGCGACGAGCTACCTCAGCCTGATCACCCGGTTCGTCTCCGACCGGCTTCCGAAATCCACTCGGACGAAGTAGACGCCGGGCGGCGTCGGCTCCCCGCGATCGGTGCGGCCGTCCCACTCCACGTCGAAGCGTTTGGCCTCCGACTCGCGCAGAGCGCCGAGGCTCCGGACAAGCGTTCCCCGCACGTCGTAGATCCGGACGTCAGTGACCCGCCAGCCTTCGCCGGGTCCGCCCGGGACCCGGACCGAGACGAGCATCGCGTCGCGGAAGGGATTGGGTGCCATCGCGACGAGCCGCGAGTCCTGCGATGGCGAAGACGCGGCGCTCGTCCGACTCAGGAGCTTCGGGTCCTTCCCGGGAATGTGCACGTCGAGCTGGTAGACGTAGTCGACGCCCGGCTGAACGGTGGTGTCCTCGTATCGGAATCTCGGATGGCGGCCGCCGGGAGAGCGGATCGTGGCGAGGAGCTCCTCGGTTCCGTTCGCTCGGCTCCGGTAGAGTCGGTATTCGCTGTCAAAGTCCTCGCCGTCGACTTGCCACTCCAGCTCGAAGCCCGGTCGCCGCGGCCCTCCGTCCGGTCCGTGAACGAGACCGGGCACGATCTCGAGATCCTCCCGGAGGATCACGTCGTAGACGAAGAAGTCCCGGTGGGCCGGCGTGGGGTCCTCCGCCCCCACGGTGTTCACGCCCCGCACGGCCAGAGTGTGAGGGCCACCCCCGAGCGGCGGGAGAAGGAGCTCGAAACCGCCGTCGGCGCTCGTCCAGTCTCCGTCGAGCGGTTCGGCCGAGTTCCATCCCTCCCCCGACACTGAGAACTGCGCGCCCACGATGGAGTTGACGGTGACTTCCTCGGCGTAGTCGGGGGGCGAAGGGTACGGCAGGTCCCACGTCTTTCCGAACACCGACAGGCCTTGCGAACTCTGAAGCGTCTCCGGCAACGCCGACGTGAACATCGTCTCGGGAGTGGTCTCACGAACGTCGAGGATTCCGTTGCCGTCGAGATCGCGGAGCCCGGCCATCTCCTTCGTCCAGCGGCAGGGGTCCATGGTGATCTCCATCTGGTGCATCTCGTACTCGCTGTATTCGCCGGCGCCGCGCATCACGCAGCGACCGACCTGTCCTGTGCAGATCTCGTTGTCGCAGTTGCCGTTCGGCGTGCGGAAGTATCCCCACGCCCCGCCGCAACCGGTGCAACCGGACGCGTACTCGTCGGCTGCCTGGAAGATGTGGCCGAGCTCGTGGGCGATCACTCGGTCGAGCTCCTCGGAGGTGAGTGGGCCGTTTTCGAACAGCGCCACCGTGTGGGGGCCGCCGAGGTAGGCGTACGCGAGCGCACCGGAGCCGGGAAACGCGTTCGCGTCGAGAATGAACTGCGTGCACGCCCAGTGGGCGCGCAGAGCGTCTCTCGAGATCTGGTTGAGCTCCCCCACCATCGTGTACGCACAGTCGCTGTCGAAGTCGACCGGCAAGCTCCCGAGACAATCCCCGATGTAGAGATCCTCTGCGTCCATCGAGAGCTCGGCAGGCTCGTAGCGCGTCGCCGCCGGGCCCCAATCCTGGATGACGAACGACGCCTCCCGCCCCGACTTGAGGCTCCACCAGTTGAGCGCACGAGCGAGCTCGCTCGTGGCGATCTCCTGTTTCTGAGGGGACCAGGTGGTCGCGGTCTCATGCTTCGGCAGGACCAGGTTCACGACGATCCGCCCTGCGGCGTAGTGGATCTTGCCCGGACTCCCGTACGTTCCGGCGTGGCAAGGTTGATCACGCGCCGCGGGATTCGTCTCCTCCGTGAATGCTCCTGCGCAGATGCGAACCTCGGAGATCGTCGCGCGGGCGTCGGCACCGAGCCCCGGGACCGAGAACCCCGCGTTCCACCACCGGAGCATTCCGGCGGTCCGTCGGTCGCGGGACGCACCCGGTCGCGCGGACGTCAGAACGGGATGGCGCCGAACGCTCTTGACGGCCGGCTCCGCGCGGAGCGCCTCTTCGACCCCCGGAGCGTCGAGCACGACGACCCCGGCCCCGACGAAGGCCAGAGGCACCACGAATCCCCGGCGCTCGAGACGGTCGAGAAGCTCTCCGAGCTCGGGAGCCTCGAGGCCGGGCGTCGTGGCGAGGAGCTTCGGATCGGGGTCGAGCTCATGGTAGGGAGTGGCTCGCTGCCCCGCCGACGCCCCGAAGGGCACCATCAGCACCAAGAGGCCGAGAATCCCGAAGGTCCGGGCGACTGCGGTCCCGAGACGGCTCATGGGTCCCTCTCCGGTCGGAGGCGAAAACGGGTCCGGGGAACTTGGGGCGAGGTCCCCACCCATGTCAAGTCGGCTCGGTTGACCGCAAGTTGAGCGGGGGCTAAGTTTTACGAGCCTTCGCCCCGGGACGACGCCCGGGTCCCGATTTCGGAGTCCCCCATGCGACGCCTCCCGAGTGCGCGGCCGGTGGCCCTGGCCCTTCTTCTGGGCTGGGTCGGTCTTGGCGCGTGCTCGAAGGCCCCGCCGCGGGGACTCGTCCTCGTCACGATCGACACCTGCCGCGCCGATCGGATCGGTTGCTACGGTGCGCGGACCGTGTACACGCCGACGATAGACGGTCTGGCCGAAGAGGGGGTGGTCCACCTCGACGTGTCGGCACCCGCGCCGATCACCCTGCCGTCGCACTGCTCGATCCTGACCGGTCTGTACCCCGACCGACACACGGTACGCGACAACGGGGCGAACGCGCTTCCGGACGAGGCGACCACGCTGGCGGAGATCCTTCGCGATGAGGGGTGGCGGACCGGCGCGTTTGTGTCCGCGTTCCCCCTCGACGGGGAATTCGGCGCGAACCAGGGCTTCGACGTGTTCGATGACGACCTTTCCGAATCGTCAGCCGGCCCGATTGCGAACGCGCCGGGCGAAGGCGCGGACGTGGTGGAGCATCTCTTCTACGACGAGCGGGTGGCCCCCCAGGTCGTGGACGCCGCCGTTCCCTGGCTGCGTGAGGTGCGCTCCGGCTCGTCGCCGTTCTTTCTCTGGGTCCACTTCTTCGATCCGCACGCGGTCTACCGCCCGCCACCGCACCTGGCGGCTCGTTACGGTTCGACGTCGTACGACGGCGAGGTCGCGTACGTGGACGAGCAGCTCGGACGGCTGTTTTCCGAGCTCGAGGGAATGCGCGACCGCTTAACGATCGTCGTGACCGCGGACCACGGCGAGTCGCTCGGTGAGCACTCGGAGACGAGCCACGGCCTCTTCGTCTATCAATCCTCGTTGCGCGTTCCGTGGGTGATGGCCGGTCCCGGGATCCCCGGGGGGCTGCGGGTCGAAGAGCCGGTCTCGCTCGTTCAGGTCATGCCCACGATCCTCGACGTGCTCGACGTTCCGATGCCGGCGGGGTTGGACGGAGCTTCGGTCCGACCACTCTGGACCGGCATCGGCGGCGACGCTTTCGAAGCCGCGTCGCCCGCGGTGCACGCCGAATGCCTCCTGCCACGCCTCCACTACGATTGGGCCGGGCTACGCTCTGTGCGTCGCGACCGTTGGAAGCTGATCGATGCGCCGCAGCCCGAGCTCTACGATCTCGCGACCGATCCGGACGAAACGACCAACGTGGCCGCGCAGCATCCGGAAATCGTTCTCGACCTGCGTGCCGAGATGGACCGACACGATTCGCGCGGTGGCGAGCTCGAAGCCGTGCAGCGCGAGCTCGGGGCGGAGGAGCGCGCGCGACTGGAGAGCCTCGGTTACGTTGGCGCCGGCGCGTCGTTGAGCACGGTGGACGAGGACCTTTGGAATCCCGATGGCCGCGACCCGAAGGACATGGCGGAGTTCTTCAATACGTTGCAGGAGATTCCGACGATCCTGATCCATGAGCGCTTCGACGAGGCGGAGCGGCTGCTGCGCGAGCTTCGCGAGAAGGATCCGGACAACGGCGCCGTACTGGAGAAGCTCGCGATGTTGCACTGGATGCAGGAGGACTGGCCCGAGGCGCGTCGCTGGTGCGAGGAAATCCTGCGCCGCGATCCCACGAACGTGGAAGTGCGCCGCAACCTCGGGTTGGCCCTCGGCAAGCTGGGGGAGCGGGACGCGGCGCGGGAAGCATACCGGCAAGCGATCGCCGACGATCCCGACAAGGCCGACGCGTGGGGGCTGCTCGGGTCGTCGTTCTCCGAAGACGCCCTTCATACGAAAGCGATCGTCGCGCTGGAGCGGGCCGTCGAGCTGGCCCCGGACGATGCGTCGCTCCGAGCCGAGCTCGCGAGAGCCTGGGAGGACTCCGGCGAAGTGGCGATCGCCCTGGCGGAGTACGACCGTGCGCTCGCTCTCGACGCCGCGCTTTCGCAGGCGGTGAACGGAAAAGCGTTGCTGCTCTCGCACGAAGGCCGGGTGCGAGAGGCCGTTGCGGTCCTGCGCGCTGGGCTGCCGGGGCTCGCGGACGACCTCGAGACCCTGAACAACCTGGCGTGGATTCTCGTGAACGAATCCATCGATCCGGAGGAAGGCTGGCGGCACGCGCGCGCCGCGGAAGAGATCGACCCCGAGGACCCGGCGGTTCTGGACACGCTCGGCTGGGCGGCGATCCGCTCGAACCGCCCGGCCGAAGGCATCGCTCCGCTCACCAGGGCCTGGGAATCGACCCGTGACGCCGAAGTGCGGCTGCACCTCGGGATCGCTCTCGCCGAGTCGGGGCGCCGCGACGAAGGCATCGCGCACGTGCGCGCGGCGATCCAGGAGCGGCCGTCGCTCGCGGACGTGCCGGAAGCCGCGCGCTGGAGTCGAGCGCCCTGAAGGGCGCCGAGATCAGCGGCCGGGTCTCAGCTCCTCGTTCGCGTCACGGGCTTCGGCCCACGAAACGACGCGGTTGCGACCCCAGTTCTTGGCGGCATAGAGCGCCACCCGATCGGCCCGGTCGATCAGCTGCTTTGCGGTGGCGGCGTCGTCCGGGTAGAGCGCGATTCCCAGCGAGATCGAAAGGCTCGCCTCGGCGAGCTCCGGCACGAGCTCGCCGAGGCTGGAATCGGCCACGACGCGCCGGAGTCGCTCGGCCGTGAGCTCGGCGCGCGACCGGGTGGTCGACGGTAGGAGGACGGCGAACTCCTCGCCGCCGTATCTCGCGGCCACGTCGATCGAGCGGATGTTCGCTCGAATGATCGACCCGGTGTGCGCGAGCGCCTCGTCGCCGGCCTGATGGCCCCACGTGTCGTTGATCTGCTTGAAGTGATCCAGATCGGCCATCAAGAGCGCGACACTGGTTCCCATTCGGTTCGCGCGCTCGATCTCCCGGTCGATCTGATCGTCGAAGTACGCTCGGTTGTAGAGCCCGGTCAGCTTGTCGAGGAAGATCAGCTTCTCCAGAACCTCGGCCCGTTCGACGAGACCGGCCGCGGTCAGCGCGGCCATCGAGAAGAACTGCAGCTCTTCCGGATCGAAGGGGCCGCTCGTTTCACGCACGACCTCCATCACTCCCGTCGATCGATCGCCGGACACGAGCGGCACCGAGGCGAGGGCTCCCGTCCGACCCGCCTGGGCGTCGACGCTCCGGGCCGCGAGGTTCGGGACGTGCAGGATTCTCCGCCTTCCCAGCACCACCGTGCGAACGCGGTCGCCGAGCGGCTCGAACTCGGTCGGAGGACGTCCCCGAAACGGGACTGCGACGAGATCTGCCCCGTCGTCGAGAAGGAAATGGAAGCGCACGTCGGTGGCCGTCGTTCGCTCGAGCAGTTGGGTGCGAATCGGTTCCAGCGCCGCCGCGATCTCTTCGGGAGTCTTGCACGGCGAGAACGAGGTGAAGAACGTGTCGAACGGTTCTCCGGTCTCGTCGTGGAATCGAGACGGTACCGCGGGAACGATCGGAATCTCTTCGACCGGTTGGACGAGACGCGCGGGCGTCGGCGCCGTTTCGGTGGAGTCCGCCTCCGCGCGCGGCCCCGGCAGCTCGACGGTCCAGTTGTCATTCGTGCCGGGATCGAGGTAGCGCCGCAGGGTCGCTTCGTCCCCTGATCGCGGAGCAAGGCGGATCAGCCCTCCTCGATCCGCTACCTCCTCGAGAAGACCTCCCAGCCGGAGCGCCATATCGACAGGATCCCGCACCGAGAGGACGCCTTCGGCGGTCCGCCGTTCGTCGCGCTGCAGGAGGCGCCCCGCGAGGAGCTTCCGCAGCAGATCCTGGTAGGTGAGCCGTTCCTTCCGCATCCCCGGTGTCCGAAAGTCGTGAAGTCTTGCCGATCCGCCCGTTCATTGGCTGAATCTCATTGTCATTGATCGTAACCGGCACGTTCGCGCAATGCAAGCTCCAGGCGGCGTAAGAAACTGTCATGATTCACGTTCCGAGGTATGATGAGACCTCCCGCCGCGGTGCGGGGGGGAAATCTCGGCCTCGGAGGGTCGCATGAAGAGGTGGCGAACCGACTGCCGTTACTTCGAAGGAGAGCGGCCTTGCGTCCACAAGCGTGAGTGCGACGGCTGCGATCTGTACTCACCCCAGGGCCGGCGGATTCTCGTCCTGAAGATCGGGGCGATCGGCGATGTCCTCCGCACGACCCCACTCCTGATGCCGCTCGTCGCCACCGCCGAGGACCCCGTCCACGTGACCTGGCTCGTCGGAGAGGCCACCCGGCCCTTGCTCGAAGGGCATCCCCGCATCGACCGTCTGCTCACCCCCGGGTTCGA
>JALGZO010000457.1 GCA_025774865.1 bacterium
AGTCGCCCCCGGCCCCTCCCGCGACCAGCGCGATGGCCGCGTTCATCAGGACAATATCGCGCTTGGGCCCGGTCTCACCTTCGAAGAGGCGGGCGAGGATTCTGGCGTTCTCGGTGGCATTGCCGCCGGCGATCTCGCTCAGCTCGGCCCGCTCGAACCCGAAATCCTCGGGCGCAATTCGGAAGCGGCGCGTTCCGGTCGGCCCTACTTCGACCACGTCGGTGGGAGCGCCGATCGAGATCTCGTCGAGGCCGTCCTCGGAGTGCAATACGAACGCCCTCTCGGTCCCGAGCCGGTGGAGGGCCTCGGCCGCGAGACCCAGGACCGACTCCGAGAAGACCCCCATCACCTGGCGATCCGCCCCGGCCGGATTCGCCAGAGGTCCCAGGAGGTTGAAGACAGTGCGCGTGGCCAGAGTGATTCGCGCCGGCATCGCGTGCTTGATTGCGCCGTGGAACCGGGGGGCCATGAGGAAGCCGAAGCCGAGTCGCTCCACCATCGCGCACACGTGGTCGGGATCGGCATCGACGGGCAGCCCCATCTCCCGCAGGACGTCGGCACTGCCGCATTGCGAAGAGACCGAACGGTTTCCGTGCTTCGCCACCGCGACACCCGCGGCCGCGACCACGAGCGCGGACGCAGTCGAGATGTTGAACGTGCCCGAGTCGTCTCCGCCCGTCCCGCACGTATCGAGCAACGGACGGCGAGAGGGAGCAATCGTCGTCGCGGCGGCGCGCAGCGCCCGCGCCGAACCGACGATCTCCTCGGCCGTTTCCCCCTTCATGCGGAGTGCGCACAGATACCCGCCGATACGTCCTTCCGAAGCCTGCCCCGCCATGATCTCGCTCATGGCGCCCTCGGCGGAGCCCGCGTCGAGGTCTTCCCGGTCCAGAACCCGGTGAAGCGCTTGCAGGAGCTTCGGGGCGGAGTCCTCGTTCACACCCGCCTCCGGCTCAGAGCTCGAGAAAGTTCTGGAGAATCTTGCGACCCTCGACAGTCAGGATCGACTCGGGGTGGAATTGGACGCCGTGGAGAGGGCGATCGCGATGTCGTAGCCCCATGATCTCCTGGTCAGCGGTCCACGCCGTCACCCTCAGCTCAGCCCCGATCGTGTCCTTGTCCACGATCAGGGAGTGATACCGCGTCGCTTCGAAGGGGTTCTCCAGCCCACGAAAGATCCCCTTCCCGTCGTGGATGACGCGGGAGGTCTTGCCGTGGAGCAACCGGTGAGCGCGCTCGATCTTCGCGCCGTGGACGAGCCCGAGACACTGGTGGCCGAGGCACACCCCGAGGATCGGGATCTTCTTGCCGAGGTCCCGGATGACCGTCGGCGAGATTCCCGCGTTCTCGGGCCGGCCCGGGCCCGGCGAGATCACGATGCGCTCCGGTTTCATTCGGCGGATCTTCGACACGGTGATCTCGTCGTTCCTCACCACCACGGGCTCGGCGCCGAGCTCTCCGAAATACTGAACGAGGTTGTAGGTAAACGAATCGTAGTTGTCGACGACGAGGATCATCGTCTGCCCCCGCCCTCGCGGGCTTGTCGTTCGGCCGCTTCCACCGCGGAGAACAGCGCGCTCGCCTTGTTGATCGTCTCGCGATACTCGGACTCCGGATCGGAGTCAGCCACGATGCCCGCGCCCGACCCGACGTGCACTGTCGCGTCCTGAACGTAGGCCGTCCGAATCGCGATGCACGTGTCGAGATTGCCGTCGAACGAGAGATAGCCGACGGCGCCCGCGTATGTCCCCCGGCGAAGTCCCTCCAGCTCGTCCAGGATCTCCATCGCCCGGACCTTCGGAGCGCCCGAGACGGTCCCCGCCGGAAAGCAGGCTCGCAAGACGTCCAGGCTCGACACGCCGCGGCGTGCCTCCCCGATCACGTTCGAGACCAGATGCATCACATGGGAGTACCGCTCCACCGTCATGAGCTCGGACACTTCGACGGAACCGAAGCCGGCGACGCGACCGACGTCGTTGCGGCCCAAATCGACCAGCATCACGTGCTCGGCTCGCTCCTTCTCGTCGCGCCGGAGCTCTTCCTCCAGTCGCTGATCTTCCGCTCGGGTCTCCCCGCGCGGCCGCGTCCCGGCTATCGGTCGCAGCTCGATTCGCGATCCGGTGAGGCGCACGAGGACCTCCGGCGACGAGCCGACGAGATGGCGTTCGCCCATCTTCAGGTAATACATGTAGGACGACGGGTTGATCACGCGCAGTGAGCGATAGAGATCGAACGGATCGCACCCGAGCTTCTTGCGGAACCGCTGGGCGAGCACGATCTGCACGCAATCTCCGGCCCGGATGTGCTCTTTCGCCTTCGCGACCGCGGCCTTGAAGTGGGCACGGGTGAAGCTCGACTGGAACTTCTTGGGGACGCGGGGGGGCTTCGCGTCGCTTCGGCGTTTCAACGGCTCCTGCAGCTTCTCGATCAGGGTGTCGACGTCCGCGACGCACTGTCGGTACGTCTTCGCGGGATCACGCCCGGCCGGTCGACTCGAGATCACCTTCATCGTCAGCGTGAGGTTGTCGAACACGACGACGGTGTCGACCAGCAGGAAGATCGCATCCGGAACGTCGAGGTCGTTCTCACCGTGATCGGGCAGGTTCTCGAGATCGCGTACGGCATCGTAGCTCAGGAAGCCGACCGCTCCGCCCCAGAACGGAGGCAGACCGTCGATTTCCACCGGCCGTTGTGACCGATGCCACTTCTGCAGCTCCTCGAGTGCGTCGGACGCGCCCGTCACCGCGCGCCGCCGTCCGCCCTTGTCGATCGTGACGCGATGGCCGCGGGCGGTGTAGATCCCGGACGGATTGGCCCCGAGGATCGAGTAGCGGGACCAGGTCTCCCCGCTCTCCACACTCTCCAGCAGGAACGCATGGTCGCCGTCGGCGATCTTGAGGAAGGCCGAGACCGGCGTATCGGTATCGGCGAGGATCTCGCGCATCACCGGAACTCGACGCCCCGGCTTCGCGAGTCGGCGGTACTCGCGGAGATCGGGACGGATCATCGCTCTCCCCGCAAGACGCGGCTGAGAAACAGGCCCGGGATCTTGACGGCGTAGTGCACTCCCGTCGCCACGTAGAGTGCCCCGATGAACCCGGCAGTCCAGGCCGGCCACTCGCGACCGGCGACCTGCCACGCGATGAAGATGCCGAGCGCCACGAAGGCCACCTTCCCGGGTACGTCCGCCCTCGGTACGGGGGCGCCGGCTCGGAACCGCAGCCATCCGAACGCGAGAAGCACCACATCGCGGGCGACCACGACGAAGGCGAGCTCCGCCGGCACCCGCCCGATGAGCACGAGCGTGACGAGAACCGCTCCCACGAGGATCTTGTCGGCGAGAGGATCCAGCACCCGTCCGAGCTCGGTGGACGCCGCGTGGCGCCGCGCCAGCCATCCGTCGAGGAAGTCCGTCGCGAGCGCCACCCCGAGGAAGGTCGTCGCCAGGCCGTGGCGACCGGTGGCCAGCGACCACACGATCGGGAGCGTCAGGACGATGCGGGAGGCCGAAAGGACGTTAGGAGCGTTCACGGTCCAACTCCTCTGAGCAGCTCGCGGGCGTGCTCCACCGCGACTCCTTGCTCGCGGTCGCCGCCGAGCATCCGGGCGACCTCGCGGACGCGATCCTCCCCGACGACCGGCTCGACCGTGCTCACGGTACGCCCCGCCTCCTCCCGCTTCTCGACCCGCAAATGCACGGACGCCCGGGACGCGATCGCGGCGAGGTGCGTGATACAGATTACCTGCCGGCTCTGCGCGATGGACGCGAGCACGTCCGCCACCTTGCTCGCGAGCAGTCCTCCCACCCCGCGGTCGATCTCGTCGAAGACCATCGTGGCGGTGCCGCGCGTCTCACCGAGAATCGACTTCAGGGCCAACATCACGCGGGAAATCTCGCCTCCGGACGCGATCGCGCGCAGCGGCCGCCGCTCCTCACCCCGGTTCGGGCTCAGCTGCAGCTCGACCTCGTCCACCCCGCGAGGGCCGGCGCGTTCCGGCGACGCCTCGCCTCGGAAGGCGACTCCGTTCCGACGCCGATCGATGCGCGCTTCGAATCCGGTCCCTTGCATCCCGAGGTTCGCCAGCGCGCTCTCCACCGCCTCGCGGAGCGCTCTCGCCGCGCTCTTCCGCTTTCGGGAGAGCGCGGTGCCCGAGCGAGAAAGTCTATCAGACATCTCCCCCACCTGCGCCTCCAAAGCATCGAGCCGCCGGCGGCGCGCCTCCGGATCTGCGGCTTCCGTGCGAAGCTTCTCCCAGAACGCGAAAAGGTCGGCCTCCTCGGGACCGTACTTCCGCACGAGGTCTTGCAACGATCGAACCCGGTCCCGGACCTCAGCCAACCGCGCCGGGTCGTCGACGGCACGTTCCCCACATGCTCGGGCATCACTGGCCGCCTCGGCCGCGCCGATGGCGAGCGAGTTCAACGCCTCGGCGACCGGCGCCCACGCCCGGTCCGCCGCCGCCGCGTCCTGGGCCTCGGCCGCGCACTCGGAGAGCACGTCGCGCAGAGAGTGCTCCGACTCCGCGAGCCGGTCCACGAGTCGAGCCGCCGTGGCTCGAAGGTGCTCGGCGCGTTCGAGGCGACCGAGCTCGGTGGTGAGTTCGGCGAGCTCGCCCGGCCGCGGCGCCGCCTCCTCGAGCTCGCGAAACTGGAATCGAGCCAGCTCCTCCCGTTCGTTCTCATCCCGCTCGTCGGCCCGCAGCCGGGCCAGCTCCTCGGCTCCCTCCCTCCACTGCGCGAGTTCCTGCGCGAAGCGGTCACGCGCGCCCCAGAGACCTGCGTACTCGTCCAGCGCGTCGAGCTGGTAGGACGGCCGGAGCAGCGACTGGTGATCGTGTTGCCCGTGAAGGTCGACGAGGAGCTCCGACGCTCGGGCCAGCGTGCCGAGCCCGATCGCGTTTCCATTCGCGCGAACGCGCCCCCTTCCCTGGGCTGGGATCTCGCGACGGACGATGAGCTCGCCGTCCTCGACATCGATTCCGAGCTCCGCGAGTTCGCGCACGATCCACCCGCCGGGATCCAGCTCGAAGATGCCCTCGACCACCGCGCGCTTCTCACCGGTGCGTACGATGTCGGATGGCGGCCGCTCACCGCAGAGCAGCCCCAAGCTCCCGACGACGAGGGACTTGCCGGCGCCTGTCTCGCCGGATACGACATTGAGTCCGGGGCCGAAACGCACCCGAAGCTGTGGGATGAGGGCGACGTCCCGGATGGAAAGCTCGGTGAGCAAGGAGCCGTTCCTCCCGGGGAGTCGTGGATCAGGCGGGGCGCCGAGCCGTTTCCGGGACCGGCGCGATTCGGACCGCATCGAGCGTCCGTTTCGCGATGGCCTCGGCGGTCAGTCCCACCTTCGTGTGTTGAAGCGCGGGCTTGCCGTGATCGATGAACTCGTCGGGCAATGCGATCGACGTGATCCGCACATCCTCCACCCCGAGGTCGGTCAAGAGCTCGCTGACGGCGCTCCCGAACCCGGCCGGCCGTTGCGCCTCCTCCACCGTCACGAGATGGCCCACGCTCTCGGCGAGCTGCCGAATGAGCTCCTCGTCGAGCGGCTTCACGAAACGCGCGTTCACGACGCCCGCGGAGATTCCGTCTTCTTCGAGCAACGCGGCCGCGTCCAAGCACCGCTGCACCATGGGACCGAGGGCGAAGAACACCACGTCGTCGCCGTCCCGGATCGGCTCCGCCCGCCCGATCGGAATCTCGCGGAGAACCGGGTCCAGCTCGACGCCGACTCCGGAGCCGCGCGGAAAACGAAGGGCGGTGGGTCCTTCTCGGTAGGCGAGCTGCGTGTAGAGCATGTGGCGCAGCTCGTTCTCGTCCTTCGGTGCCATCACGACGAAGTTCGGCAGCATGCGCAGGTACCCGACGTCGAACACGCCGTGGTGCGTCGGTCCGTCGTCGCCCACGAGTCCACCGCGATCCATCACGAACGTGACGGGAAGGCTCTGAAGGGCGACATCGTGAACGACCTGGTCGAAGGCGCGCTGCAGGAACGTGGAGTAGATCGCGACGACGGGCTTGAGCCCTTCGCAGGCCAGTCCTGCCGCGAACGTCACGGCGTGCTGCTCGGCGATTCCCACGTCGAAGAAGCGCTCCGGAAACTCTTCACCGAATGCCCCGGTTCCCGTTCCGTCCGGCATGGCGGCGGTGATCGCCACGACCCTCGGGTCGCGCCGGCCGAGCTCGATGAGCACATCGCCGAAGACCCTCGTGTACGAGGGCGAGGGCTTCGCCTTGGCGGGATCGGTGGGCGGCGACACGCCGTGGGCGCGCGTCTTCGACGTGGGCGCGAAGGGATAGCCCTTCCCCTTTTCCGTGACGGCATGTACCAGGACCGGGCCGCGCTGGTGCTTGAGATGCTCGAGCGTCTTCAGGACGTCCGCGAGATTGTGGCCGTCGATCGGGCCGTAGTACTTGAATCCCAGCTCCTCGAACATGACTCCCGGAATCACGAGGTTCTTCAGGCTCTCCTTGATACGGTGGGCGATCTCCTGGGCTTTGCCGCCGGCCATCGGGATCTTTCCGAGCAGCTCCCAGACGTCCTCCTCGAGGCGCCGGTAGAGCGGCGCGGAGGTCAGCCGGGTGAGATACGTGGAGAGCGCGCCGACGTTCTTCGAGATGGACCACTCGTTGTCGTTCAGGATCACGATGAGGTTCTTGCGGAGATGGCCGGCCTGGTTGAGCGCCTCGAACGCCATACCGCAGGTCAGGCCGCCGTCGCCGATCACACAGACCACGCGGGCATCGGAGCCCTGTGCGTCCAGCGCGGTCGCCATGCCGAGCCCGGCGGAGATCGAGGTACCGGCGTGGGCCACGCCGAAGGAGTCGTACTCGCTCTCGGCCCGGACGGGGAAACCGGAGAGCCCCCCGTACTGGCGGATGGTCGAGAAGCGGTCGCGACGGCCGGTGAGGAGCTTGTGGCCGTACGCCTGATGTCCGACGTCCCAGACGATCCTGTCACGGGGTGCGTCGAAGACGCGGTGAATGGCGACGGTGAGCTCCACCGCACCGAGACTCGCCCCGAGGTGACCGCCCGTCCGCGTGACGGTCTCGATGATCTCCTCGCGGATCTCCGCGCACAGCCCGACGAGTTGGTCCATGTCGAACGATTTCAGATCCCGAGGGCTGTCGATTCGATCCAGCAGTCTGTTCACGCCTGGCTCCGTTTCCCCGTTTCCCCGTTTCACCGGGAGGCTCAGTGCAAGACTCGCCCACCCACGAGCGCGAACACGATACCGAGCGCAGCGCCCACGAACACCTCGAAGGGCGTGTGTCCGAGGAGCTCCAGCAGACGCTCCTCCCGGAACTTCCCCGTCACCTGCACGTCATCGACGATGCGATTGAGTACCTCCGCCTGACGACCGGCGGACCGGCGGATCCCGGCCGCGTCGTACATCGTCATCAGGCTGTAGAACGCCGTGACTCCGAACAGCGGCGATGCGAATCCCTGCTCCAGAGCCACCCCGGTGGACAACGCGGCGACTGACGCCGAGTGCGCGCTCGGCATCCCGCCGAGCTCCACGAGCCGCTTGAAATTGACCGTGCCCTCCAGACCCAGGGTCACGAAGAACTTCGTCAGCTGCGCGGCCACCGAGCTACCGACCGCCAGAACCAGCGGTGAGCTCAGCGGAAAAGATGACATCAAGTCCACGGAACTTCCAGCTTCGCCTTCATGAGGAACGGCCCACGACGAACCGCGCAATGTCGGAAAGCAGCTTCCCCCTGTCTCCGAACGTCATCGCGATGCTCTCCGCCCCGTGGACGAGCTCTTCGACGCGCTGCCGCGACTCCGGAACTCCCAGGACACCGGGATACGTAGCCTTGCCCCGCACTCGGTCCCGGCCGGATGCCTTGCCGAGGTCCTCGACTCGACCGTCGACGTCGAGGAGGTCGTCGACGATCTGGAACGCCAGCCCGATCTTCTCCCCGTATTTCACGAGATTCTCGAGCACCTGAGCGTCCGCTCCCGCGGCCAGACCGCCCAGGCGGCAGGACGCGGCGAACAATGCCCCGGTCTTGCGCGTATGAATGTACTGAAGAGTCGGAAGAGCGCTTGGCCGCCCACCATCCCGTGCCCTCCTGCCGCCTCCGCCAGTACCCGCACCATCTCGATCCGATGGGCCGCCGGCAGATCCGCCTCGCCCAGCACGCCGAACGCTCGGGTCAAGAGCCCGTCCCCCGCGAGGACGGCGAGGGCCTCGCCGTAGACGCGGTGACTCGTCGGCTGGCCGCGCCGGAGATCGTCGTCGTCCATGCAGGGGAGGTCGTCGTGAATCAGGGAATAGGTGTGCACGAGCTCGAGTGCCACCGCCGGGGCTTCGGCCCGCGAGGCATCCCCGCCCGCCGCCTCGCAGGAAGCCAGGCAGAGGGCCGGACGGATCCGCTTGCCCCCGGCCGTCAGGCTGTAGCGCATCGCCTCGTGAAGCTTCCCGAGCGCGCCGGCGACCTCCGGGACGGCCCGCTCCAGAGCTTCTTTCATCCGTTCGGTTTCGCTGCCGAGGAGCTCATCGATGCCGCCCGTGCCCGTCATCAAGGCTCTTCGCCTTCCTCGGGGAAGAGCTCGAGGGTGAAGTCTCCACCGCGTTCCTTGACGAGCCGGCGGACCCGTCCCTCGGCGGTCGAGAGCATCTCGTGGCACCGCCGCGAGAGCGCGATGCCCTCCTCGAAGAGCTCGATGCTTCCCTCCAGCGGCGCCTCCCCCTTCTCCAGGGCCGCGACGATCTCCTCGAGGCGCGCGAGCGAACTCTCGAACGTGGCTTCCTTCTCAGCCATCCTGCGGCAAGACCTCCTCGGACTCGACCAGGACCCGCTCGACGGTGCAGTCGAGTGCGCCGGTCCCCAATCGCACGTGGACAGGATCGCCCGACTCCACGTCGTCGGATGCCCGCACGACACCACCGTCCGCATTGCGGACGATCGCGTAGCCGCGCTCCAGGATCGCCACGGGTGACAGCGCCGAGAGCTTCCCGGTGAGCCCGTCGCAGCGGAGCCGGCTCCTCTCGAGGCTGCTCCGAGCCGAGGTCTCGAGGCGCTCGGCCAGCCGATCGACGTCCTGGCCCGCTCTCCGGACATACTCGAGCGGCTCACGGAACGCCGACGACCCGGCGAGCAGCATCACCCGTTCCCTCCTCCGGCGCAAGACCTCGCTGACCGCCCGGGCGAGCCTTCGGCCGCGCGTTTCGAGTTCTCCGCGGGCCGCGCGCCGGTCTGGCGCCGCGAGCTCGGCGGCCGCGCTCGGAGTCGGCGCCCGCAGATCCGCCACGAAGTCCGCGATCGTGACGTCGACTTCGTGGCCGACGGCCGAGATGACCGGGGTCAGGGATCCGTGAATGGCCCGCGCCACGATCTCCTCGTTGAACGCCCAGAGATCTTCCTGCGAGCCCCCCCCTCTCCCGACGATGAGCACATCGGCCCCGTCCCAATCGTTCAGCTCGCGGATCGCGGCGACGATGTCCTCCGCGGCCCCCGGACCCTGCACCCGCGCGGGCCGCACGACCAACCGCACGTGTGGCGCTCGACGCCCGATCACGGAGACGAGATCGCGCACGGCGGCGCCCGACTCCGAAGTGACCACACCGATCGTTTCCGGGTGCGCCGGAATCGGACGCTTGCGTTCCGGGGCGAAGAGTCCCTCCCGCTCGAGTCTCGCGTACAGCTGGCGGAACGCGATCTCGAGCTCGCCCACTCCCACCGGCTCGATTCTCACCGCCTGGATCTGGTAGGTGCCCTGTGGCTCGTAGACCGTCAGGCTGCCGAACACACGCACCCGCTGCCCGTCCTCGGGATCGAAGCGCAGACGCTCCGCCTTGGCTCTGAACATCACGCCGCGGAGTTGCGCGCGCTCGTCCTTGAGACTGAAGTAGACGTGGCCGGAGTGGTGTCGCTTCACGTTCGCGAGCTCGGCCTCCACCCAGAGAGCCGCCCACTCCGACTCGAGCCGACGCTTGACCTGCCGCGTCAGCTCCGTGACGGTGTAGATTCGCTCCTCAGGATGCGACGAAATCGTCGACCGGCTCATGCGCTTCCGCCGCCTGCACCGTGTTCGCCAAGAGCATCGCGACCGTCATCGGACCGACCCCACCCGGCACCGGTGTGATCCACGACGCCACTTCCTTGACGCCCTCGTAGTCGACGTCTCCGACGAGACGAGACCCCTTCTCCGTGGAAGGATCGTCGATGCGGTTGATCCCGACGTCCACGACGACCGCTCCTGGCTTCACCATGTCCGCGGTCACGGTGTCCGGGCGCCCGACCGCCGCGACGACGATGTCGCCCGATCGCACGACGTCCACGAGATTCTTCGAACGAGAGTGGCAAACGGTCACCGTCGCGTCGCCGCGCTCGCCTTTGAGCAGGAGAAGTAGCGCGAGCGGCCGGCCGACCAGGTTGGATCGACCGACGATGACCACGTGCCGTCCCCGTACGTCCACGCCGTTTCGAGCGAGGAGCTCCAGGACACCCGCGGGCGTGCACGGAGCGAAGCGGGGGGTACCGCGAGCGAGCTCGCCCACGTTCGTGGGGTGCAGTCCATCGACGTCCTTCGCCGGCGGAATGCGGCGCACGACCCGGTCGGCATCCAGACCGTCGGGCAGTGGGAGCTGCACGAGAATGCCGTGCACGCTCGCATCGCGACCGAGCGCGTCTATCGTCGCTTCGAGCTCCTCTTGCGTCACGTCGGCCGGGATCTCGCGCGTCTCGGCTTCAATGCCGATCTTGCGAGCGGCCCTCCCCTTGTTGCGCACGTAGACACGGGACGCGGGGTCGTCGCCGACCAGCACCGCCACGAGCTTCGGCGTCTTCCCGTGCTCGGCCATTTGCCGCACCCGATCCGCCAGATCTTCCCGCGCCAGGCGGGCCGCTTCCTTGCCGTCCAGGATCTTCGCCGTCATTCAACCTCCATCCGGCAATGTCTTTTGAATGGCTCGAATCGAGAGCGCTCGACCCGTCTCCGGGTCCGCGTCGACTACGACGGCATCGAGGCGAAGGTCGCCCGTCGCCGGCTCGAACCGAATCGGAAGCCCGGTCACGAACCGTTGCACGGACGCCTCCTTGTCCATGCCGATCACCCCTTCGTACCCGCCGGTCATTCCCACGTCCGTCTGGAATGCGGTCCCCCGGGACAGGATGCGCCCATCCGCCGTCGGCACGTGGGTATGTGTTCCGAAAACCGCCGTGGCGAGTCCGGCGGCGTGCCAGGCGAACGCCGCCTTTTCCGACGAGGCTTCTGCGTGCAGATCCACGACGAGGAGCGGCGTTTCCTCGCGCATCTCCTCGAGCGCCTCGCGTCCCAGGCGGAACGGATCGTCGTATGCGCTCATGAAGACGCGTCCCAAGAGGTTCAGCACCCCGACCTTTTGTCCCCCCTTCGACTCGAACACGCCCCATCCGCGTCCCGGGGTACCCGTGGGAAAGTTGTGCGGTCTGAGGATTCGGTCGTGCTCGTCGGCCAGCTGCACGGCTTCGGGTTTGTCCCAGGTGTGATTCCCGTTCGTCACGACGTCCGCGCCGGCAGCGAACAGGGCGGCGATCGAGCGCCGGTTGAATCCGAATCCGCGGGCCGAGTTCTCCGCGTTGATGATGACGAAGTCGGGACGCTCCTCGTCGAAGAGGGCCGGGGCCGTTTCCCGGAGGACGCGCCGGCCCGGCCGCCCCACGACGTCTCCGATGAACAGGATGCGGAACCGATTCGATGAGCTCGTCACCCGCACCCCGTGAGCGGCCGCGCGATTCTGACCTAGCGGGACGCCGTCTCCGCGGGCGAAGCAAGCTCCGCGACCTTGTCCAGGCGAA
>JALGZO010000458.1 GCA_025774865.1 bacterium
TCCGTCGCAAGCTCGGCTTGACCGAGTTTCCGCTGCCGCCGGTGGACTGGAGCTCCGTCTCGCGGCGCGACTGAGGACGGATTGCATCTTGCGGGCGGTCGTGCAGTCTGCAATACGTCACGGTACCCCGTCCGGCTCGTTCCGACGGACCCGACTTCCGCCGGCCGCCGCCACGCATGCCCGTAACCCGGTGGTAGCGCGGCGGCTGACGGTTTTCTTTCCCACACCCCACGCCCGGCGGCACCCCTCTTGCACCTTCGCCCGAACGAATCATTGCGTCTTCTCACGAGGGCCGGGGGAAAGCCATGCCACCAGGCGGGGAGACCGAGCGCGGTGAGTCGCTCGGGGGAGACCAGCGCGGCAGGCTCGAAGGCCAACGGAAAGCGCGGAGCTGGGCCCCACTTCAGGGCGGGATCCTGTTCGCGCTCGCTTTGGTCGCGACCGGGCTGCAGCATCGGGCGAGCGTCCTCGATCAGACGAGGGATCTCGAGCAGCGAGGACGATCGCTCGCCGAGATGGTCGCGCACGCCATCGGTCCGAAAATCTCGGACGACTCGTCGTCGCGGGTGGCGCGGATCTTTCCCACCGCGATCCGCGACGGGCATCTGATCGCGGGCGCAGTTCTCGATGCGGAGGACACGATCGTTGCCCACACGAACCCGGAGCGTGTGGGCGCGCCCGCGTCACCCGACCTCGACACCGCCCTTTTCGGAGAGGCGGACGGCCGGGTCTTTTCACACCCGGTCGTCGGCCCCGACGGGCGAAGCGGGACCGTGACCCTTCTCGTGCCCGGTTCTCCCGCGGCCGCGAGTGCCGCGACGTGGCGGCTCCTGCTGACGCCCGGGTTGATACTCCTCGCGTGGCTCGCGACGAACCGGATCGCGGTCCGCCAATTACTCGCCCCGACGAGGGACTCCCTCCGGCGGCTGACCCGAGCGCTGGACGGCGCCCCGGAAGAGGGCGAGCCCCCTCCGTCGGAGGTCGCCGAGTCGGCGTTGGCCATGGACGGGCTGGTCTCCCGGGTCGAGGCGCTCCGAGAATCGGAGCACGAGCTCACCGTGAGAAACCAGATCCTCAGCTACCGCAAGGAGAGGATGGAGCTGATCCTCCATCGATTCCCGGACGGGTTGATCGTCGCCGACCCCGCGAGGAACGTGATCTTCGCGAACCCCGCATCTGTCCGCGCCCTGGGAATGGCGGCCGCGGATCTGGTCGGCACGAACCTCCGAGAGTGCCCCCCGGCGCTCGGCCAGCTCATCGACGTGGCGGATCGCAGCGGGCGGGCCGTCGTGCCCGCCGAGCTGGCCGGCCCCGACCGACACCTGAGCTTGACGCGCGCTCCGCTGATGGCCTCGGGGAATCAGGCCGTCGGCACCCTCTACACGCTTCGGGACGTCACCGCGCAGCAGGCGTCACAACGGGCCCAGGCGGAATTCCTCTCGCAGGTCACCCACGAGCTCAAGGCCCCGCTGCACACGATCGTCGCGTACGTGGAGGAGCTCGCCGATGACGAGGGATTGACGCGCGAAGAGCGGCGAGACTACTCGAATACGCTCGACGCCGAGGTGAATCGCATGGCGCAGCTCATCTCCAATCTGCTCCAGCTCTCTCGCATCCAGCTCGGCAATCTCTCGGCGCAGCGAGGATTCGTGAAACCGTCGTCTCTCATCGCCGACCAGGCCGCTTCGCAGCGCGCGGCCGCCGAGGATCGGCAGCTCGAACTCGAGACGAGCATCCCGGAGAACCTGCCGGCTCTGTATGGAGACAAGGATCTCCTCGGCGTCGCCATCACCAATCTCCTCACGAACGCGATCAAGTACACCCGACCGGGAGGCCACGTCCGCGTTGCCGCCTCGGCCACGCCGGGCGGGGTGTCGGTCGAGATATCCGACACGGGAGTCGGAGTCCCGAAGGAAGAGCAAGCCCGCATTTTCGAGAGGTTCGCCCGGTCGGAGCAAGACTGGGTGCAGGAGCAATCCGGGTCGGGGCTGGGACTGTCGCTCGTCAAGGAGATCGTCGAGATTCACGAGGGGCAGATTTCCGTGGAAAGCGAAGTCGGCAAGGGAAGCTGCTTCCGAATCTCGTTGCCCTGCCGGGAAGCGGGCACACGCCCGGACGTCGTGGAATCTTTGACGTGATGCGATCGACGCGGTGGACCGAGGAGTAAGCCGATGAGCACGAAGAGAGTACTGATCGTCGACGACGATTCGAGCGTACGACGAGTGCTCGCTCGATCCTTCGAGCGCGCGGGATTCGAGGTGGGGACGGCGGGCGACGGAGAGGCCGCTCTCACCGAACTCGTCGGTGCGCACTTCGACGCGATGATCTGCGACATCCAGATGCCGAAGATGAGCGGCCCGATGCTTTGCCAGCACCTCGCCTCGACCGGACCCTACCTGCCCGGTTGCACGCTGATCGTGACTTCACACACCGGGGCCGAGGATCGCGACTGGGTGTCCTCCTTCCAGGGGGTCTCCGTCATCGAGAAGCCGGTCGGCCCGAAGCAGCTGCTCCGAGAGGTTCGGCAACGCCTGCAGGCGCAGACTTCGACGGGAGCGGATCGATGACCACCGCCGCCGCGTTCGCGTCCTTCGTCCGCTCGTCTTGCGAGGGTCTGATTCGCAACCTCGCGGAGACCCTCGACACGCCGCTCGCCGTGCTCGATCACGCCGGCGAGGTCGTGCTCGGAGCCCCGGACGGATGCGACATCGAAACCGCGCGCCCAGCGGACCGATCGATGGCGGCCCCGATCGAGGTCGGCGGTGACTCGCACGGCAGTCTCGTCGCGCTCCGCGAGGAACCGACCCTTGCTCCGCTCCTCCAATCGCTGGCGCAGGACATCGGGACCCGGTTCGGATTGGAGCGTGATCTCAATCACCTCACCGACACGCTGTCGCACTCCTGCGACGAGATCAACCTGCTCTATCGCTTCGCTCGAATCCTCAGGAGCGACGAGGAGTTCGAGCCGAACGCCCACCGTCTGCTCGAGGAGACGGCTGACCTGCTGGAGCATCGCCTCGTGGTTCTCGGAATGGCGAGCCAGGGTCGCTTCGCGTGGAAGGCGGGACCCGAGCTCGAGATGTCGAAGAGCCTCTCCTGGGTGGTCTCGAACCAGGCGATCCTCGAGAGCGTCCACGCCGAGGTCGGTCGCGAGCTGCGCGAGGAGGGAGTCGGGCAGCAGAGACGCGCCGGTTCGCTGCCCTCTCCCTTCGGCGTCGTCGAGTACATGCTGACCCCGGTTTCCGTGCGCTCGGAGGTGGCGGGGTACGCGGGACTGTTCAAGGCCGCGGACGACCCCCCGTTCGAAACGACGGAGCTCCGGTTCCTGGAGTGTCTCACGGCGGAACTCGGCAACGCCGCGACGGCCCGCGAGCTCCAGGACGAGCTCAGCGAGCTCCTGTTCAATGTCGTGCAGAGCCTCGTCGCCGCGATCGAGGCGAAGGACGAGTACACCCGCGGTCACTCGCAGCGGGTCTACCAACTGTCCCTTCGGATCGGGCAGCGAATGGGACTGCCTCCGCAGGAGCTCCAGACGCTGTCCTGGGCGGCGCTGCTGCACGACATCGGGAAGATCGCCATCGACGGTCAGGTGCTCAACAAGATCGCGAAGCTCACCGAGGAAGAGTTTCAGATGATCAAGTCGCATCCGGAACGCGGCTGCCGCGTGCTCGAGCCGATTCCGCAGCTCCGCGGCGTGCTTCCGGGGATTCGCCACCACCACGAGCGTTTCGATGGCAAGGGATACCCCGACAACCTGAAGGGAGAGGAAATCCCGATGCTGGCGCGCATCATTTCGGTCGCCGACAGCTACGACGCGATCGTATCCGCGCGCGCCTACCGTCCCGCTCGCACCAAGAACTTCGCATTGGACGAAGTCCGACAGGGCGCCGGAGCGCAGTTCGATCCCCAGGTTGCCCAGACGATGCTCGAGCTCGCCGTCGAAGGGTTCTTGCCCGAGATGGAGATCAACCGCAACGGAGATTCGGCGTGAACATCAGAACGACGAAGCTGGGCGTCGGCATCTACCTCCAACCCAACGGAGCTCTCGTCGAGGAGAGCCTCGGCGATCTGCGGCAGTCCGTCGGGGCGCTCAACGCCGGGCAACCTCTCCATCTCGTCCTCGATCTTCGTCAAGTTCCGTTCTTCGACAGCGCTGGGCTCGAGTACTTGCTGGATCTGTCGATCGAGCTGAGGGAAGCGGGCGGCTCGCTCCGTCTCGCCAACGCGAACTCGATCGGCCGCGATGTCCTGGCGATGACTCGCCTCGACCGGACGATCGCCGTCCATCAGGACTTGGAGAGCGCCGGCCGGAGCTTCGTGTGAACCCGACAGGGGTCGCCCGGAAAGCTCTGCTCGGCGACCTGCTCATCGAGAAGGGTCTGATCACCCCCGAGCAGCGGGACGAGGCGCTGGCCGCGAGCCGCGAGAGCGGACACCGCCTCGGCGAAGTACTCGTCGAGCGCGGTTTCCTGACGTCCGAAGACGTCAGCCGGGCACTCGCCGAACGAGGGGGTCTCCCCTATTTCCGTCTTCGGAAGGGCCTCGTCGATCCCCGGATCGTGAAGATCCTGCCGCGGGAGAAGGCCGAGCTCCACGAAGTTCTCCCGCTGTTCCGCGTGCACGACAAGCTCACGCTCGCCATCAGCGATCCGAACAAGATCTTCATCCTCGATGTCATCTACAAGCTCACGGGCTGCGAGATTCAGCCGGTCGTCGCTCTCCGAGCCGACATCCTCCGGATGATCGACGAGGTCTATGTCGACGGCGAAGTACCGATGGAGGAGTTCATCTCCGACCTCGACGATTCCGATCTCGAGCTCGTCTCGGTCGACACCTCCGCGGGGTTCGAGGACATCGCCCAGATGGCGGGCGACAGTCCGACGATCAGTCTCGTGAACCACGTGATCCTGAAGGCGATGAAGGAGCGCGCGAGTGACATTCACATCGAGCCGGAGCGATCCTTCCTCCGTGTCCGCTTCCGCATCGACGGCATGCTCTACGAAGTCATGCGCCACCGCATCGAGCTTCACGCCCCGGTGATCTCGCGGTTGAAACTGATGGCGAACGTCGACATCGCCGAGCGCCGCCTGCCTCAGGACGGCCGGATTCAGGTGCTCGCGCAGGGACGCACCGTGGATCTTCGCTTCTCCTCGCTGCCCGGAGTGATCGGCGAGAAGGTCGTCCTTCGCGTGCTCGACCGCGAGCGAGGCGTGCTTGGCCCGGAGGAGCTCGGCTTTCGCGCCGGGACGCTGGGCGCCTTTCGATCGCTCCTGCGGCGTCCGCATGGGCTCGTGTTGGTGACCGGCCCCACCGGCAGCGGCAAGACCACGACCCTCTACGCCGGCCTGCGCGAGCTCAACTCGCTCGAGAAGAACATCGTGACGATCGAGGACCCGGTCGAATACCAGTTCGAGATCATCAATCAGAATCAGGTCAAGGACGAGATCGGGCTCACGTTCGCGAGGCTCCTGCGGCACACGTTGCGACAGGACCCGGACGTGCTGATGGTCGGCGAGATCCGCGACTCCGAGACGGCGCAGATCGCCGTCCAGGCGGCGCTCACCGGGCACCTCGTTCTGTCGACGATGCACACGAACGACGCGGCCGGGTCGATCACCCGGCTCCTCGAGATCGGCATCGAACCGTACCTGCTCGCTCCGTCGCTCATCGGCGTCATCGCCCAGCGGCTGGTACGGACGATTTGCCCCGACTGCGCGACCTCCTACCACGCGACCGAGACGGAGCGGAATGCGCTGGAAGCATCCGATCGGCCGACGCTCAAGCTGACGCGTGGTCGCGGCTGCGCGAGCTGCTTCGACTCCGGATATCGGGGCCGGCTCGGGATCTACGAGCTGCTCACGGTGGACCGTGAGCTCCGGGAGCTGCTGCTCGGCAACCCCACGCTCGATGAGGTGCGCCAGCACCAGGAGCGGCACGAACACCCGACGTTGCGTCACGAGGCGATCCGCCGAGTGCTGGAAGGAAAGACGACGCTCGAGGAAATCTCGCGCGCCGTCATCATCGAATAGGCACGGTCCGCCGGCTCATTGGATTCGCTTTCCCGTTCGCTGAAGCACGTTCCGCGGGTACACGAGCTCGGTGAACGTGATCGACTCGTCCGCGTCACTCGTGAGCGTCAGCGAGAGCGAAATGATCGGCCCGCGCGTCGACGAGGGCAGCACGTACGTCGCGGTGAACGCAGTGACGTGCGTGCACAGGTCCCCTCCGGCTGCGGTCTGCGGCACGACCTCACGAAGCACGCCGCGGCCCGCGTCGAGCTCGAACACCACGGGGTTGAGCCGGTCCTCCGTGAATTGCCCGTCCTCGTCGTCGTCGCTCGTCGTGCTCGTGACGATCTGCTCGTCGATCTGTCCGTCACCGTCGTCGTCCACGTTCGCGAGTCCCGCTTCGCCATCCTCGTTCATGTCGAAAGGGACGTCCTCGTCGATGTTGCCGTCGCCGTCATTGTCCCGTCCGTCCCACGGATCCTCGTTCCACAGCCCGTCCTCGTCGTCGTCGTCGGGGGCCCGGAGCGGATCCGCCGGCAACTCGTCCACCAGCCCGTCGCCATCGTCGTCGTACCCCTGGATGCCGGCATAGCCGTCGAGCGTCATGTCGTCCCCCAGGTCTTCGTCGATGCGGGGAAACGTGGTGTCGCCGAAGTAGGAGTCGACGTCGTCGTCGAGAGCGCCGGACACCGCCAGCGTTGTCCGACTCGGGGTGTGGGCATTCGGAAAGTGGACGATCGTCGCGCGGCGGACGCTCGTCGCCATCCGCCCCATCGCCGCGATGCCCTCCGAGTACAGGTCGGACTTGTCGTCTCCCACCGCCTGCGCCTCGAGGCTCGTCTGCACCAGGCCCGCGAGCGCGACGCACAGGAGGGCCAGAAGGCCGAGCGCCAGCGTCAATTCCACGAGCGTGAATCCCGGTGAACCGGGGCGGCGACGGCTCACAGCTTGCCCACCCAGCCGCCGTGATCGACCACGACGGTTTCGAGCGATCGATCACGCAGCGTGATGACGACATGCTTCGCTGCGACCTCCGGCAGGGCGTCGCCGTCCAGGTCGAGCGGCGTCACGGTCCAGACGACCTGGTAGGCGGTCCCTCCCACGTTCACGTTGGCCTGACCGCTCGCCACCGCGGAGAACCGCTCGGCGAGCAAGAGTTCCAGGAAGCTTCGCAGGTGGCCATCGACCTGAGCCTCCGTCGCGTGGGCGTCGAGAGCGCGCAGCCCCGTGTAGTAGGCCTCCGAGATCGCGACAACCGAGAATCCGAGGATCACGATCGAGAGCAGTACCTCGACCAGAGTCGTTCCGCGGGACGCCGTGCGGGCCCCGGCGCGAGGGCGGGCTCGGCTACTCAACGACCACTTCGATCGCGCTCACCTCCGTGCGCGTCACCCGGCCGGTGACGACATCGACGGTGAGCAGGACGCCGACCTCCCCGAGCCCCAGCCGGACCGAGCCGCCCTCCGACGGCCGGCCTCGATCGTCGAACGTGATCCCGTCGTCCGGGCCGAAATCCACGGCGGTTACGTCGACACCCCGGAAGCGGGCGTCCTTGCCGAAGTTCACTTGATAGCCGTGGCCGCGCTTGAGGGGATGCTGGACGACGGCGTACTGGATCGCTTCGACCTTGCTCGCGGCGATCTCGCTCACGAGGTCGTCCTTCAGTCCGACCAGGTCGGCGCTGTCGGGCGACGCCTGTTCGACGACGAAGGTGTCGGCCGCCAGATCGAAGGTCACCCGGCACGGTCGCCCCTGACTCGCGGCCGACATCCGCGCGAACCGGAGCGCCGTCACGGTCTCCCCCGCGGCGGCCGAGAGAGCCGCCTCTTGCAGGGACGAGCTCAAGAGCGGCCGGCTGATCGCCGCCACGACCGCGACCACGAGGAGGACGAGCACGATCTCGACGACGGAGTAGCCGCGAATGTCTCTCAAATCGCGGCCCCCGCGATCGCGAACGGGAGCTGGAGGGTCGACAGACTCGCCGAGAGCAGCTGTGCCGGATCCGCGACGAACTTGTCTCCGATCCACAGGCAGTAACGCAGCTCGGAGGAACTGTTGCCCGCGAGCACGATCACGTTCTCGGTGCCGTCTACGGCGAACATCCTCGTGGCCCGGATCGTATCCCCGAAGTCGGGGCCCGTTTGCACGGTACGACTCGCGAGCGTCGTGCTCGTCATCCACCGTACGAAGCGCAACGTGTTCGCTCCCTGTCGGGCCCACGAGATGATCAGTTCGCCGCCAGAGCTCTCCCACGCCAGGTCGAAGTTCACGTAGGTGGGTCCGCCGCCGGGCTGAAGCGTGGTCGTCTCCAGCTCGGCGGAATCGACCCAGGCCGTCCCGTCCCACGCCGCCACGTTGAGGTCTCGGCTCGCGTCCACTGCGGCCACCACGACGTGGTCGCTCGTCGGATCGGTGACGGCGCGCACGAGGTGGGCTTCGGCTCCGAAGGTGGGCAACATTCCGACGGGGCTCAGGACGGTCCCGTCCCAGGTGGAGTAGCGGCACTGATCCTGCTTGTCCTTCCCCCACACGACCATCGCCTCGGCGGACTCCTGCTCGTAGACGACGTCGGCGACGAAGGGGGATCCGGTGGTAGCCGCGGCTTCCAGCTCCGGAAAGAGGCTGAAGGCGCTTCCGTTCCAGCGAAGAAGCCGCACGACCTGGTTCACGTGGACCACCAGCAGGAGAATCTCGTCGGCCTTGGGGTTCGAAGCCATTCGAACGAAAGAAACGTCGTCGGGCTCCCCGGTGCTGACCGTCCCCGGCACCGACCAGGCGCTGCCGCTCCAAACCGAGTAGCTCAGCTGGCCCGCCACGCTGTTGAAAGCCGCGACGAGTGCGTCGCCCGACACGCTCTCGTACGCGACATCGACGGCTTTGTAGTCCTTGCTCGAGCTCGCGAACAAGACCTCGCTTCCCCAGCTCGCACCGTTCCAGACCGCGAGCCGGACTTCGTTGTTGCCGTTGACCGTCGCCATCAGAATCTCGTCATCGAACGGGCTTCCGGCGAGCTCGGCCCAGCTCACGACCTGGCTACCGACATCGACGCTGGCCCCCGCAGCGCTCCACGAGGCTCCGACGAGTCGGCGGTAAGGCGGAAACTGAGTCGCCGATTGGCCGTACGCCGTCATGATCCGTGAGATCACGTACTGTCCCCAGCTCTGGCGGACGACGCTCTCGCCGACCACTCCGACCGTCGCGATCGTGGCGAACGTCGTTGGCGTGGGCGCCCGCACCTTGTAGCCGTACCGCCCGGCCCCCAGCGAATGCATGGAATAGACCGTTTCGTTCGGGGGGAATCCCGGCTCGTGAAAGAGCCGCCACATCGCGTGGTTCACGCCCGCCTCCGCCAGGTACGCCGCCTGGGCGTCTTCCGTACGGTTCGATCCGGCCGACACTTGCGTCCCGGTCTGCGTGACGAACGTGAGCGCGGACGCGGAGAGGATGCTGACGAGAATCAGCACGGCGACATACGACGAGCCAGCCTGCCGGGGCGAGACGGCGACCGATCCAAGCCGCGGGGGAATGGGAGGCAATCGATTCATGGCTCATCCCCGGCGTCGGCATTCGAGTTGCGTTTCTTGACCGTCGCTGGCTCAAGCTCGTCCCGACGGACTCCGAACCCTCGGAGGGAGGACCTCGATGGCCATCGATCTCACCAAAGTCGAAGCCGCCAGCCGCGCGAAGCCCGGTGTCGCGCCGCCGCCGAAACGGCACGCCCGGCCGCGGATCCCTCGCGACCCGCGCCGCCTGGCGACTTATCGCTTCATGACCTCGAAGAAGGTCCCCCTCGACGACGTCGTCCTCTTCACCCAGCAGCTGGCCCTGCTCCTGCAAACCGGCAACGGCCTCGTCCCTTCGATCGGGGCACTCGCGACCCAGACGGGGTCGCCAGCGCTCCGGGACGTGCTCCAGGACGTACAGACACGCCTGGAGGAGGGGAACGAGCTTTCGGATTCCCTGGGCCAGCATCCGGCCGCCTTCGACCACCTGTACGTGAGCCTCGTGAAGGCCGGCGAGGCGACCGGCCATCTCCGGGAGAGCTTGGAGCGCCTCGTCGGGATCCTGGAGATCCGCCGCCGGCTCAGGGCACGCATTCGCGAGGCGATGACCTACCCGACGCTCCTGGCGGTCGTCATGACGGGGGTCGTGGTCTTCGTATTCACGTTCATGATCCCACGCTTCGCCGAGCTCTTCGCGTCCCTGGGCGACGAGCTACCCCTCTCCACCCGGCTCCTGGTGGGCATCAGCGACGCTTTGCGCTCAAGGTGGTGGTTCTTCGTTCCGATGGTGATCCTGACAGGAGTAGGTGTGGGCCGGCTCGGACGGACGGAGTTCGTTCGGCGAGCCTGGGATCGGACGAAGATGCGCCTGCCCGTCGTAGGTAAGCTCTACGGCGAGGCTTATCTGTTTCAGCTCTCGTCGACCTTGGGCCTTCTGCTGGGGAGTCGCGTTCCCCACCTGGAGGCGATCCAGATCGCGAAAGACGTCGTGAAGAGCCCCGGTTACGAGCGTCTATTTGCGGATCTCGAGAAGTACGTGGAGGCGGGACGCGGGGTCGCGCCGGCCTTTCAAGAGGCACCGTTCCTTCCCGATACCGTCAAGCTGATGGTCTCAACGGGGGAGGCTTCGGGAGCGCTCGACATCGTGATGGGAAGGCTCGCGGAGCACTACCGGGAGGAGTTGGAGAGCGACATCCGGCGTCTGAGCTCGTTGCTCGAGCCGGCCATGCTAGTCGGCATGGGGTTGATGGTCGGGTTCATCGCGATCTCGCTCATCGTGCCGATTCTCAGAATGTCTCGGGCAATTCACTGAAGGAGCCAAAGAAATGACGCGCGGGTTATTCAATCGGTCAGGTTTCACGCTTGTGGAAGTCCTGATCGTGGTCGTCATTCTCAGCGTGCTGGCCGCGATCGCCATTCCACAGTTCACCTCCAGTACGGAGGATGCGAAGCTCGCGGCGCTCGACGTCGATCTCGCCGAGCTCCGGAATGCCATCGAGTTGTACTACCACCAGCACAACTCCGTGTACCCGGGAGCGATCAACCACACGACGGGGGCGGCGGCAGCCAGCGCCGCAGAAGCCCAAGCGGCGTTCACCGCGCAGCTCACGCTTTACACGAGCTCCGCGGGCATCACGGCCAACGTGAAGGACGCGACTTACAAGTACGGTCCGTACATGAAGAAGGTCCCGGAGAATCCGTACAACGAGCTCGCCAGCATCCTCGCCGACATCACGGAGACCGACATCACGATTGCGGCTTCGAGCGGCGTCGCCGGCTGGAAGTTCTACACCAACACGGGACGTTTGGTCGCGAACGACGGGGCCCACGACTCGAACTGACGCCGGGTACGCCGCCTTCTCGCGGCCCCCGACGTGCTCCCGGCCCGACGAGGGCGGAGGCGCCGGCCCGCACGATCAGGAAGCAACCGCCTGCGACCCCGCCCTCTGGAGGCCGACGTGACGACCTCGACCGCGGCTGCCCGAATGGGCGATCTCTGGCGCCGATCGACGCTCCCGCGCAGCGTCATCGGCGTTGAGGTCGGTGAGACATGGCTCTGCGTCGCCCGCCGACGCCGCGGCCCCGATCCTTGGTCTCTGGCTACCCTCCCGATAGAGCCGGAAGACCTCGACGCGGCCCGTCCGCTTCCTCGCCGGTTGCGGGAGCTCGCGCGATCGGCGAAGCTGCCCCGCGGCGAGGCGATCTGCGCCCTGTGCTCTCCGGCCGTCACCATCTTTCCTCTGACACTGCCGGTGGCGCGATCCGAACGCCTCGACTATCTGGTCGCTACTCAGGCGGAGAAGCACCTCAGCCGGCCCCTCGACGAAGTGGTTCTCGACTACGCGGCCGTGCCCGAGGCGATCCGGCGTCCCGGCGAGAGCACGACCGTCGTCCTCGTCTTCGCCGTCCCCCGCACCGTCGTCGACGGCGTGCTGGCGGGATTGGCGCAGCTCGGCCTCCGCGTGGACCGACTGATCACGCCGGCCTGCGCGTTGGCCCGCCACTTCAGGTCCCGGGCCGGGGATCGCCGCCTCCTGATCGACACCTCTCAGAACGCCACGTCGATCTCGGTCGTGCAGGACGGTCACGTGCTGCTCGAGCGGATCCTCCCGTGGGGACGACAATCCCTGCTCGCGCGACTGGAGACCGAGCTCTCTCTCGAGACCGAGCACGCCCGCACCCTCCTCGAACGCGGGCATGATGACGCGGAGGAATCGTCGGGCTCCCCCGGCACGGACTCCCCGGCGGGTGCGCTCCGCGAGATTCTCGCTCCGGTCTTTCGCAGTCTGACCGGCGAAGCCGCCAGTTGTCTGGCTTACGGCGGCTCCGTGTTCCGTCACGCTCCCGCCGGCGGAGCGATTCTCGTCGGGGCGCTGGCGAACCACGAGCCGTTGCGCGAGGCGTTGAAACGTGAGCTCGGACTCGGTGTCCAGGGGGCCGCCGATGCGTTCGGCTTCGCGGACCGCGAGAACTCGGACGTGGCTCGCTACGCCACCGCGATCGGCTGCGCCCTCTGGGCGCAGGGGCGCGCAGCATGACGTCGATCGACCTCATCCCTCCGGACACGATCGCTCGGCGCGACTCACGACGACGGCTCCGGCGGTGGGGCTTCCGGCTCGGATTCGGGACGGTCCTGGCGACGACTCTTCACGTCGCGCTCGTGGAGCTCGCCACGGGCCAGCACGCGGAGCTCTCGCAGCTGACACAACGGTACACGCGGCTCCAAGAGGAGTTGGAGCGAGCCGATGGATTGCTCGAGAAACGCGAAGAACTGGGGCGCCGTCGCGAGGCCATTTCGCTCATTCGGGGCACCCAGACGGCCGGGCACTATCTCGAGCTTCTCGAATCGACGCTGACTCCCGAGAGTTACCTCACGACCCTCGTCCTGGAGCGCTGCCCGCCGTTCGAACGAGACGAGCGGGATCCCACTCGACAGGAAGCGTGCCGGGCTCGCCTTCGAATCAGCGGACTCGCGGCCGAGCACGCTCACGTCGGCCGCATCCTTCGAGGAATGATCGCCCGGGACGAGTTCGTCAAAGTGGGACTCGTCTCGGTCAACGAACTCCCCCCCGAGCCCGAATCCCGCAAGAAATCCCGCAAGAAGTCCCGCACCAAGCCGAAGCCCCCGGGGGTGGCGTTCGAGATCTTGTGCGTTCTAGCCGAAGAAGAGACCGGGATGAACGCCGTGACCGACGGCCCGCGGAAGGAGGGGATGAGATGATCGATCCCCCGAGGGTGGATCGCGTCGGACGGATTGCGGCCGCCACGCTCGTCGTCGGGTTCTCGGCCCTGGTGACGTTCCAGGCGATCCGCCCCCTCGTGGGCGCTCGCCGGGATCTCGGCGCGTTCCGCGAAGCGATCGTGATCCTGTCGGACGCCGAGGTGTCGGTCGATCGTCTGGACTCGGAGATTCAGCTCGCGACCGAGGACCTTCGTCGGAGTCAGTCTCTCCTACCGGCCGAGCTGAACCTGGATTCCTTCCTGGAGCAAGTCGGTGAGATCGCCAAGGACACCGGCACCCGGATCGAGACCCTCACGCCGGTCGGCTCGGCGGAGCACTATCTGTTTCGGGAGATGATGCTCGAGGTTCGCGTGAGGGGATCGTTCCCGGAGATTCGCGAGTTCCTCGACCAGCTGGAGCATGGCACCCAGCTCTCTCGTGTCGAGCAGTTGCAGGTGGCCAAGAGCAAGGGAGACGAGGATTGCTCCGCGAGTCTGCGCGTGGCGCTCTACTTCGCCCCCGGTTCGAAGGGATGATGCGATGGCCGACGCGCTGATCGACCGAGGCTCCGACCGGCGGGTGACCTTCGTGTGGGGAACCGGGGTGGTGATTGCCGTCGGCGCCGTCATCGCTCTCGCGCTCTGGATCGATGACCGCAAAGTCGAGGATCCGGCGGGTGACGCCGAGGCCGCCTACCGCGAGCTCATGCTCGAGATCGAGACGCGGGCCGCCGACCCCGTCGTGACCGCTCCCGACACGCTCGCCCCGGATCCCGTCGAGCCCGAATCCCGCCGCGACCTGTTCTCGCCGGCGGCCCCACGTCCGGACGTGGCCTCGGCGATGCCGCGGGTCAAGCGGCCTCGAATCCCGGCGCTCTCGGGAATTCTCATCGACGGGTCGGCTCGGCAGGCGGTTCTCGACGGTGAGGTCTTCGCGGTGGGTGAGCAGATCCGAGGCTTCCAGGTTCTCGAGATCGATTCAGACGCGGTCGTTCTCGGTCGCGCAGGCTCAACGCACCGCCTCGCGGTCGGCGGGGACCGATGACGCGGCACTGGCTGCTTTCGGGGGTCGTCAGCGCCATCGTCGCGCTCGTCATCGCCGCCTCGATCGGGGCCGACGCGCCACCGGAAGCGGTCGATCCAGACACTCCCGCTCCCGTCACTCTCTCCACTCACGACACGGACATCCGCGAGGTCCTTGCGCTCTTTTCGCGTTCCCGGGGTCTCAACATCGTCACGAGCGGCGAGGTCGAAGGACGGATCTCGGTCGATCTGCACGAGGTCCCGTTCCACGACGCGCTGCGCGCGGTCGTCGGCATGGCCGGCTTCGAGGTGATCCGGCGCGGCGACATCTATTTCATCGGGAATCCTCCCGGCCACGATCCCGGAGCGTCGCTTCTTCGCGATACGCGCACGTTCCGACTCAGCTACGCGCTCCCCGAGGACATCACTCCCGTCTTCGAAAAGATGAAGTCGCCGATCGGGCGCATCACGGCCTATCTTCCCCTACGCACCATCGTCGTGGAGGACCTGCCCGACGTCCTCGAGCGCATGGAGCGGGTGCTCTCCGACTTGGACCACGCGCCACGTCAGGTGCTCATCGAGGCGCGCATGATCGAGGTCTCGCTCAGAGACGACCTCGCGTTCGGGATCGATTGGTCGGCCGTTTTCTCGAGCGGCAGCGGCCAGGGTGACGCCAACCAGTCCGGCTTCGCGTCACCGCCCACGGCGACGAACCAAGGCCTGTTCATCTCCTGGGCGGACGTCGACTTCACCGCCGAGCTGGAAGCACTCGAAGAGGTCGAGGATCTGAAGACGCTTTCCTCCCCACGAGTTCTCGCGGTCGACGGCGTTCCGGCCGAGGTCATCGTCGGCAGCCAGCTCGGCTTCCGGGTCACGACAACGGTCGAGAACGTGGTGATGGAGTCCGTCCAGTTCCTCGACACCGGGGCGCAGCTCCGGCTGACGCCGACGATCACCGGAGACGACCACGTCCTCATGACGGTCCACCCCGAGCTCTCCGACGGGAAGATCGAGCTGGGGCTGCCCTCCAAGACGACCGCCCAGGTCACGACGGACGCTCTGGTCCGGAACGGTCAGACGCTGTTCATCGGGGGTCTCATCCGCGAGCGCGAGGAGGAGACGCAACGGGGTGTCCCGATTCTGATGCGGATCCCGCTGCTCGGGCGGCTCTTCGGACGCACGGTCCAGAAGACGTTCCGGAGCGAGATCGTCACCCTGATCACGCCGCATATCGTGGAGCCGGGAAAGGCCCCGAGTCTCGAGCATCTGCCGGAGATGCAGTCGAGCATCGAGTGACCGCCGGAGCGTCAGAGCTCCCGCAGAACCTGCTCGCGGACGGACGCTTGGAGGTAGGGGTTGGACCGACGCTCCGCGCCCACCGTCGTCGAGGGGCCGTGGCCGGGGTGAAGCACGGTGTCGTCTCCCAGTGGAAGGACGACCTCGTCGATCGAGCGCAAGAGTGTGGCGAGGTTCCCGCCCGGCAGATCGACGCGGCCGATGGAGCCAGCGAAGATGACGTCGCCGGAAATCGCCTGGTCTCCCTGCACGAGCACGACGCTTCCCGGCGAATGTCCGGGTGCGAGGTACACGCGGAGCTCGCACGACCCGAATCGGAAAGATTCCCCGGCGACCAGATCATGATCCGGCGGCGGAGGCGGAGGGAAATCGAGGCCGAACATCGCGGCCTGCTCCGCGAACCCGTCCACGAGGAACCGATCGTCCGGGTGCATCCAGATCGGCAAGTCGTACCGAGCTCGGATGGCGCCGTTCCCGACGATGTGGTCCAGATGACCGTGGGTATTCACGATTGCCACGGGCTGGGTGCCCAGTTCGTCGAGCCGGCGCAGGAGGATCTCCGGTTCGTCTCCGGGGTCCACCACGACGGTATCTCCCGTCTCCTCGCACCGAAGGAGGAAGGAGTTCACCTGGAACATTCCCATCGGGAAGGTCTCGATCCTCACCGGCCCGATCCAGGTGGATCGTTCCCGTTCCGCGAGTGCCGAGAGCCGCACTTCTCGCACAGTCCGTGGAAAAGAAGAGGATATCGAGCGACGCGAAAGCCCGTGCGCTCCGCGACCCGCTCCCGGATGTCCCCCACTTCCGGGAGGTCGACGTCGACGACGGCTCCGCAGCGCACACACCGGACGTGCTCGTGCTCGTGGAGCGTCCCGTCGAACCGAGACGGCGACGCTCCTCCCGAGAACTCGTGAATGAGATCATGCTCCTTCAAGAGACGAAGCGTGCGGTACACGGTGGCGAGGCTGATGTCGGGGATCCTGAGGCGGGCCTGCTGGTGGATCCACTCCGCCGTCGGGTGGTCGTGACAGGATCTCACGAGCTCGAGCACCACCTGACGCTGGGGGGTTCGCCGCAGGCCGACGGTGCGCCAGTCGACCGCGGGGGTCGGGGGCGCCAACGGATCGGACCGACCGGAGTGGGATGAGTCCATGCCCTGGTTCCTCGGGGAGAGCGCCGCGAACGCCGCCTCCGCCGATCAGTTCAGGTGCGCCTCGAGTCGCCGGTGCATCGGACTGGTTCGTAGACGATGGAGAGCCCGATCCTTGAGCTGTCGGATGCGCTCCTTCGACAGATGCAGCTTCTCGCCGATCTCGCCCAGAGTGTACGGCTCCTCACCCGTGAGACCGAAGTAGAGATTGATGATCAGCTCTTCACGCTGGTTGAGTGACTCCACGGCCTCGCGGACATCGTGATCCCGCTCGAGACCCTCGAGCCCGATCTGCGCCGATAGCTCGCCGGCGTCATCTGCGATGCGATCCAGCGGAGCCTCTCGATCGGGCTCATCGTAGTCCGTCACGATCGAATACGCTCGGACGGAGGCCATGGCCTCCTGGATCTCGGCCGGGGCCTTTCCGATCGCCTGGCCCACTTCCTCCAGCGAAGGCTCTCGCTCCAGCTTCTTCTCGAGCGACTCCTCCGCACGGCAGACGTTGCGAAGCGTGTCGCGCCGACTGTGCGGGTAGTGCACGAGGTGAAGCTGATCCGCCAGCGCCTTGTTGAGGTTCCGCCGGATCCACCACACCGCGTACGAGATGAACGCGCATCCCTTGCGCTCGTCGAAGCGGCGCGCAGCCTCGTAGAGACCGAGGTTCCCTTCCGTCACGAGATCGGACAGCGGGATACCCCTATTCATGTACCGCTTGGCGATGCTCACGACGAACCGTAGATTCGCCTGGACCATCTCGTGAACAGCCGCCTCGTCGCCACGGCGAATGCGACGCCCGAGCTTCTGCTCCTGTTCGCGCGTCAGGAGGGAAATCCTCCCGATCTCGCGGAGGTACATGCCGAAGGAGTCGTCCAGGGGGACCCTTTCCTGAGTCTTCTTCATTCTCTTCCTCCTGGAGGGCCGCTCACTGCCGCCCAAGGTCCGGCTGCCAAAAGTCCGAACTCTTGCCCTAGATAACCCCTACGAATGAGAATCGTTCCTATCCCCTATATCGTCTAGTTGCGAACCAGTGTCAAGTGATTCTTTTCACTAGACTGCCGGATCAGGAATTCTTCCTCTCCCGGCCCCTTGGATGCATCTCGGGGATCGGAGGATTCGGACGCGGGTCAAACCCAGAACGGGATGATATTCGCCTTCAGAGGCGAATCCGCTGCCAGCGCGCTCGAGCGGCGGCCGGAGTCAGGACTTCGCGGTTCTGGTCGGGTTCGAACCGGAACGTGCTCTCCGAGAGCGATCGTCCCGGCTGGAGGAGGCCCAAGCGGACCTGGAGCGATTCCGTCGCCTCCCCTACCCGGATGGCGATTCGGGATGGCCACGCCTGTCCATGCCGAAGCCCCCAGTCCGCCCACGAGATGTGCAGCCGCTCATCCGAGGTTCGCTCGAAATCGAGCGGGAGACCCGTTCGGTGATCGAGCGTCATCGTCCAGTCGGAACTCTCGATCGTGCGCGTTTCTCCGCCGTCTTTCGCGAGCTCGAGCTCCTCTTCGAGGCACGGCGTGTCCACGCACGGGTCGGCGAGGAGTGCGATCAAGAGAGCCTGCGGCGACAACGGCAGCTCCTCCCAGGCGGCGTCGGCCCGCGACCCGAACACGACGAAGTTCTCCCGGGGAACATCCAGCCACACGCGCTCTTCCCCCACGACGAGATCGAATACGGTGAAGAACGCGGCCGAAGTGCCCCGGATCCGCAGCCGGTTCGGACGCGCGTAGGACAGTGACGCTCCGCAGGATTTGAGCTCTCCGGTGTCGGGGTCGGGCCAGCTGAGCTCGAGGCCCGCGCGGAGTGTCTCGAGCGAATCGGTCCGACCGCGAACTTCACGAAGCAACTCCGCGGCCGTCCACTCCCGCTCGGCGATGCTCGCGGGGGGGGGCGGGGGCGCGCCGCAGCTTCCCAGAATCCCGACCGCGACGAGCGCGACGGCCCCGCCAGACCAGAGTCTCATCGGGCCCACCGTCGGCGCGCCGGGCACCAGATTCGAAACAGGATCACGCCGACGATGAAGCCCCCGAGATGCTCGAACCACGCGATCCCGCCCGATGCGACCGACCCGAACTCACTGAAACCACCGACGACTTGAGTGAGGAGCCAGAGCCCGATCACGAGCCCGGCCGGAACGCGTATCAAGCGGATGAAGAACACGATGAACACGAGCGACAATACGCGCGCCCCCGGGAATCCGATGAGGTAGGCCCCCAGAACGCCCGCAATCGCGCCGCTCGCACCGATCGTCGGGATTTCCGAGCTCGCGTTCGTCACGAGGTGGGCGAGATGGCCGCCGAGACCCGCCAAGACGTAGAACACGAGAAACTTGGCGTGTCCGAGCACGTCTTCGATGTTGTTCCCGAAGATCCACAGGTAGAGCAGGTTGCCGCCCAGGTGAACGAGACCACCGTGGAGGAACATCGACGTCAACAACGTCGTGAACGGGAAGGGTGCGACCGCCTCGACCCCGAGGAACCGAGCCGGGATGAGCCCCCGCTCGAAGACGAGGCGATCGGCGGGCACCCCTCCAAAGAGCTGGAACAGATAGGCGGCGGCGTTCGCGACGACGAGCAGGATCGTGATCCACGGCGTGCGGACAGCGGGGTTGTCATCCTTCAGAGGGAGAAACAAGTGGGCTCCCCGCAGGAAAAAGGCCCCGCGGTGGCGGAGCCTCGATCAAGTCGGAACGCGCCGGGCGCCGTCTAACGGACGAACTCCTCGGCCTCCACGATGAGCATCTTCAGCCCGTAGTTGAGGAAGGCCACGTCGATCGCACACCGGCCCCCGGCCAGCTCGCGGCGCTCGATCACCTTGCCGACGTCACGCCAGGTCTGGTGGTAGATGAACTCCCCAACCTCGTAAGTCTCCTCGGGGACGTACGTGCGGAACTCCTCCGGGGCCGGGGCTCCGAAATCCCCGACGACGGCTGCATCCCCCAAGGTATCCGTCTCTTCATCCAAGGTCAGACAGACGAGCCCGTTGCAGGTCAGGCAGTTCAGCCATTCGAGCCCGGTCGGATCGAGCGTTCGCAAGATCCTCATCTTGCGCCGCTTGTCACAACGGGGGCAGACCTGAAACCTGGTGTCCCGCTCGACGGGACGCGCCACGGAAGCCGCCATCGAATTCCTCTTCCTCACCACATGGTTCGGAGCCGGAGCCCGGCGGCGCCATCCCGGAACCAGGTAGAGAATCTCGGCTAATCAACCAAGAAACGTGAATCATGTCAAGAAGAAACGAATTTTCACAGATAGTAACGAACCCTCTCCCCGAGTTCGTCCCCTTTCGCCGAAACCGGCCGACTCTAGCTTCTGGCACGGTTTCTCGACTCTTCGTTGGATTCAACGCGGGAGCGGTCCGGATGTTCCCGTCCCCCACAGACGAAGGGGCGAGGAGCCACGAGCCCCCCGCCCCGAAACGTCGGTCCGTCGCTTAGCGGGTGCGACGCTTGCGCCGAGCCTTGGCCTTCGTCTTGCGCTTGGCCTTGGCCTTGGTCTTCGTGCGGCGCTTGGTCTTGCGCTTGGCTTTGGCCTTCGTCTTGCGCTTGGCCTTGGCCTTCGTGCGGCGCTTGGTCTTGCGCTTGGCTTTGGCCTTCGTCTTGCGCTTGGCCTTGGCCTTCGTGCGGCGCTTCGTACGGCGCTTGGCCTTCGCCTTCGTCTTGCGCTTGACCTTGCGCTTGGCTTTGGCTTTCGTGCGACGCTTCGTACGACGCTTCGCCCCAGCCTTCGTCTTCCTCTTCGCCTTCGTCCTGCGCTTGGCTTTCGCCCGCGAGCGAGCCATCGCCATGCTGGATCCCTCCATCGGATGGTGACGTTCGAGACCCTTCAGGGTCCCACCGTTCCCGGAAACGACGCCTCCGGCATTCGCCGGAAGTGAGAAACGTCGAATGACTCCCGCCCCGGGGCGGGAGTCACGTCGCGCTCCCCGCTGTCGAATCCGCTTCCAGCAACTTGTTCACGATGGACCGGAAGTCCTCCAGATCAAAAGGCTTCCGCATTCGCACTCCCGCGTCCACCTTCTCGACTCTCCTCTTCTTTCGTTCCCCGTCCGTCGTCAACAAGACGATCTTCGCGGTCGGTCGACGCCGTCGAAACGCCTTGATCACGTCGGCCGAATCCCCTCGGGTTCGCTCGGGCGCGATCAGCAGGTCGAATCGCTCCCGCCCGATCTTCAGGGCCGCCTCCTCCTCGTCCGCCGCCGTCTCGACCCGGTACCCCGCTTCCGTCAGATCGAGAGCCAACGCCCGAGTGGTCACCGTCTCGTTGTCCATCAAGATGAGAAGCCGCTTTTCCATCGGACGACCCGAACGCAAGGAGACGAACCGAACCGCACTGTTTACACGCACGGTTCATGCCAGCGCGCACAAAAACACGATTCGCGCCGCTTCGACCCCGCAGAGCACACTCGAGGGCGAAGAGTTAAGTGACAGCCGAGGAACGAGTTCGAGACCAGCGTGAGGTTTCCACGTGAACATCGAAATGAGGTGTTGTCTCGACGTCTCTGCAGGCGGGAATCGACGAACGAATCGCTGCAATCGTCAAATCATTCGACAGGGATCGCGCGGCGTCGTCAATTTCTTTTACGGTTCGTCGGAGGAATCGTCCTCTTTGTCCGAACTCGCTCCGCTCAGATGCTCGTACATCTTCAACTTGTTGATGAGCGTCTGACGAGTGATCCCGAGGATCTCCGCCGCGCGCGTTCGGTTTCCTTCTGTCTGTTCCAAGATCCGCTGGATGTGTTCGCGCTCGACGGCCGCGAGAGGCAAGCCGCTCTTGTCCATCAAGCCGCGTGCGCGCGACAGCCCGGAGCTTCCGCGGATCTTCTGGGAAAGGTGCTGCGGCCGAATCACATCGCAGTCTTCGAGCAGTACGACGCGCTCCATCGCGTTTCGGAGCTCACGCACATTCCCGGGCCAGCCGTAACTCTCCAGGCATTCGAGCGCCTCGTCGGAGAGCTTCATGTCGGGCTTTCCGGCTTGCGTCCGGAACTCCTCCACGAAGCGCTGGGCCAGGAACGTCACGTCGCCTTCACGTTCGCGGAGACTCGGAAGGCTGATTCCGATGACCTTGAGTCGGTGCAGGAGATCATTCCGGAAGTTCCCCGAATCGCTCTCCAAGTCGAGATCCTTGTTCGTGGCCGCGACGATTCTCACGTCCACCTCGAGGTCCTCGCGTCCCCCCAGTCGCCGGAATCGACGCTCCTCGATGAAGGTGAGGAGCTTCGCCTGCGCGACCGCCCCGGCGTCCCCGATCTCGTCCAGGAAGAGGGTCCCCTTGTCGGCGATCTCGGCGAGTCCGGGCCGCGATTCCTGCGCATCCGTGAACGTGCCGCGCTCGTGGCCGAAGAGCTCCGACTCGAACAGCGACTCGGGGATCGCCGAGCAGTTCAGCTTCACGAACGGCTGGGGCGCCCGATCCGACTCGTAGTGAAGGGCGCGGGCGACCAGCTCCTTGCCGGTTCCGGTCTCCCCGTGCACGAGGACGGTCCGCGCCCCCGACGGGACGATCTTCAAGATGGTCTCCCGAACATCCTCCATGACGTCGGCCTCTCCGAGAATGCGGGCGAGGCCGATCCCGCCGCCGGTACCGTCGCCCACGGGTTGCAGGGCCTCCCTCATCCGCGATGCGTGGAGCGTCTGCGTGACGCAGCGGACCATCTCGTCCAGGTCGTACGGCTTCTGGACGTAGTCGTCGGCGCCGAGCTTCATCGCCTGCACGACGTCCTGCACATCGCCGTACGCCGAGATCATGATGGTCACGGTCTCCGGACAACGGGACTTGAGATCCCGCAGGACGTCCAGGCCGGACGCGTCCCCCAGCTTGAGGTCGACGACGGCCACGTCGGGGGCGGCCTGCTTCACGGTCCGGAGGCCGGCCCGCCCGGACTCCGCCGTCTCCACCGAAAAGCCTTCCTCCGCCAGGGCGCGCCGCAGCGTGATGCGGACGCTCTCCTCGTCGTCGATGACGAGCACTTGATCGCTCACCCGCCGCTACCCTCCGTCACGAGCTCCGCCTTGGACGCAGCGTCCTGGCTCTTCGCGGTCGCGTCGGAGCGACGAGGAGCCGGCACCGGAGGAATCGGCAAGATCACGGTGAACCGGGCGCCACCATCGGCGTTGTTCGTGGCCGAGATGAGCCCGCCGTGCGCCTTGCAGATCCACTGGCTGATCGAGAGCCCGAGTCCGAGCCCCTTCGACGTCGACGAGAAGAACGGCTCGAAGATCTCCGCCGACCCGCCCTCGGGGATCCCCGGCCCGGTGTCACTGAACGCGATTCTCACTCCCGTCGGGGAAGAACGATTGGAACGCGGACTCGACCAGCTGGATACGCGGAGGTTCCCCCGCTTCTTCCGCATCGCGTTGCGCGCGTTGATGATGATGTTGAGGAAAACCTCTCTCATCATGTTCCCGTCGATGTTGAGCCGGGGCAGGTCGTCCTCCAGGTCCGTCACGAGGTCGATTCCGGCGGCTTCCAGGGATTCCCGGGCCAGGGCGAGGGAGTCGCTCAGGATCCGGTTCACGTTGGCGAGCCGCCGCCGCGGGGTCGGGGGACGGGAGTACGCGAGGAAATCGGAGATCACCGCCTCGATCCGGTCCAGCTCCTTGATGGAGGCCGTCAGGCTCTCCCGGTTGGCCTCATCCCCCTCGAGGTGCTTCAGCACGTACTGGATCGTGGTCCGGATCCCGGTCAGAGGGTTCCGGATCTCGTGGGCGATTCCGGCCGAGATCGTCCCGAGGGACAGGAGCCGGCGCGCCTCCGCCCCGAAGCTCCCGATCCACTCCCCCTCGCCGGCGTTCCGGAGCACCCCCACGCAGTGGATGCCCTGTCCCTTCGGGTCATGGGTGGAGGTGTAATCCGACTCCAGAAAACGGACGTCGCCGGACTTCGACGTGATGAGAGTGGGGAGCGTCGATCGACTCTTGGCGTGCTGGAGAAGAGGATCGAGCGGGCACCCCTCGTCACAGAGCAGCGTGCCGTCCGTGTCCTGGCAGCGGAGGATCTCGGAGCAGGAACGCCCGATCGCTTCCGAGCGCTTCCACTCCAGCGTCGACTCGGCGGACGCGGAGAACTCCACGATCTTCTTGTCGGAATCGATGACGATGATCGCGTCTCGGTTGGCCTGGAGCAGCGAGTCGAGAACCGACTCGTGCAAGTCGCGCTCGAGTAGCCAACGCGACACCCCCGCCAGCTTCTTCCGCCCCCGCTTCCGTTGTGTCGACGCCATGAGACCCATGAAGGAAGATGTGCATCTTCGTTCGTGCGACGCTCGAACCGTATGAAAACCCGCCGCGAGGGTCAACGGGAAACATCGGTGCACGAGACGAGAGACGACGCGGCGGGCCGACGAAGATTCGTTCGTTGGAACACCCGATCGATTCGCATCGCGCCGTCATTTGATCGCGTGACACAAAAAACGGGAGGGTCCCGAAGGATCCCTCCCGTTCGAGATGTGCCGGGCGGTCGGACTACTCGAAATCGTCCATGCCGGCCCCCGCGGACGCCTTTTCTTTCTCCTTCTCCGGAACCTCGGTGACGATCGCCTCCGTGGTCAGAAGCAGACCGGCGATGGACGCCGCGTTCTGCAGGGCGGATCGGGTCACCTTCGCCGGATCGATGATGCCGGCTACGAACATGTCGACGATTTCGCCCTTGTCGAAGTCGTAGCCCTTGTTCTTGGCCGCGCCCAGCACCTCCTGAGCCACGACGCTGCCCTCGAAGCCGGCGTTCGAAGCGAGCTGACGGATCGGCTCCTCGAGCGATCGACGCACGATCTTCGAGCCGGTGAGCTCGTCGCCCGTGAGATCGAGCTTGTCGATGGACTTCATGGCGGAGAGAAGGGTCACCCCACCGCCGGCGACCACGCCTTCCTCACCGGCCGCTCGCGTCGCGTGCAGAGCATCCTCCACGCGCGCCTTCTTCTCCTTCATTTCGATCTCGGTCGCCGCGCCGACGTTGATGACCGCGACGGCGCCGGCCAGCCGGGCCAGCCGCTCTTCGAGCTTCTCACGGTCGTAGTCGGACGTGGAATCCTCGATCTGGCGACGGATCTGATTGCAGCGACCCTCGACGTCGGCCTTCTTCCCGGCTCCCTCGACGACCACCGTATTGTCCTTGTCGATGGTGACCCGCTTCGCCTGGCCGAGATCCGCGAGCTGGACGTTTTCGAGCTTCACCCCGATGTCCTCGGAGATCACCCGGCTACCCGTCAGCACCGCGATGTCGCCGAGCATGGCCTTACGCCGGTCGCCGAAGCCGGGCGCCTTCACGGCCGCGATCTTCAGCACGCCCCGGAGCTTGTTCACCACGAGCGTCGCCAGCGCTTCGCCTTCCACGTCCTCCGCGATGACGAGGAGCGGACGACCTGTCTTCGCGACCGCCTCGAGGAGAGGCAGCAGGTCCTTCATGTTCGAGATCTTCTTCTCGTGGATGAGGATCGCGACGTCCTCGAGGACCACTTCCATCCGCTCCTGGTCCGTGACGAAATACGGCGAGAGATAGCCGCGGTCGAACTGCATTCCCTGGACGAGGTCCAGGGTGGTCTCGATTCCCTTGGCTTCCTCGATCGTGATCGTGCCGTCCTTCGTGACCTTCTCCATCGCCTCGGCGAGGATGTCACCGATCACGCTGTCGCCGTTCGCGGAGATCGTCGCGATCTGACGATACTCCTCGGTCGTCCGGACCTTCTTGGCCTGGCGCTTGATGTCCTCGACGACCGCGCCGACGCCCAGATCGATCCCACGCTTGAGCGCGATGGGGTTCGCCCCGGCCGAGACGTTGCGGATTCCCTCGCGGTAGATCGCCTCGGCGAGGATGGTCGCGGTCGTGGTGCCGTCACCCGCGACGTCGGACGTCTTGGATGCGACCTCTTTGACCATCTGAGCGCCGATGTTCTGGTACGGATCCTGGATCTCGATCTCCTTCGCGACCGTGACCCCGTCCTTGGTCACCGTCGGGGCACCCCACTTCTTGTCGAGGACGACGTTGCGTCCCTTCGGACCGAGCGTCACCTTGACCGCCCTGGTGAGCGCGGAGACTCCCTTGAGGATCTCCTTGCGCGCGTCCTCCCGGAATTTCAGCTGCTTGGCAGGCAAATCTCGTTCCCCCCTTTCCTATTTCTTCGCGAGCGTGGCGAGGACATCGTCCTCCCGCAGAATGACGTATTCGTCGCCGCCGATCTTCACTTCCGTGCCGGTGTACTTTCCGATCAGAACGCGGTCTCCCTTGGCAACGCCCATGGCGAATCGTTTTCCTTCTTTGCCGAGCTTGCCCGGGCCCACGGCGACCACCTCGCCCTCCATGGGCTTCTCCTTCGCCGTGTCCGGGATGATGATGCCGCCGCGCACTTCCTCGTCGGCATCGAGCCTTCGAATCAGGATTCGATCCGCGAGCGGTTGTACCTTCATTTCGTCTCCTCGGGCTGAGGGTCCAGATCGCGCTTCGAGCGCAGGTTCACGGAATACGGTCTAGCGAACGCCGTGCCAGAAGACGTCAAAAAACGCAACCCCTTGACTTCATGATGGTTGAGCGGATCGTCGGGTCCGCGCGTGCCTCCCGGGCGCGCCAGGTGGCAGGCGGCGGAACGGCCCGATGTCAGTCAGACACCCGGACCTCCGTCAGATTGGCAGGGTATCTCCTTCCGGGCCGCCGGCCCCGCTGAAGTGGTATCTTCCCCTCGCGAAGCGGAGGGTGTCGTGAGATTCGGAATCAGCTACTTCGGGGTCCGGGATCCGCGTCACGCCCGGAGCGATCTCGACGAGATCGCGGACGCGGGATTCACGGACGTGATCCATACGTTCTCCGAGTACGACCTCCGTTACCACGTCGAGGACGTCGAACGTCTCGTGACGGAGACCCGGTCCCGCGGGCTCGCGGCGGCGCTTGATCCGTGGGGAGTCGGGGGCGTGTTCGGAGGCGAGGCCTACTCCGAGCTCGCGCTCACGCAGCTCGACTGCCGGCAGATCGACGCCGAGGGCCGCTCGGTCCCGGCGGCCTGCCCGAACGCGCCCGCCACGCTCGATCTGCTCCGGCGCTGGACGCGCGTCGCCCTCGAGCTCTCGCCCGATCGATTGTTCTGGGACGAGCCCCACTTCTATCTCGGGGCGTTGCAGGACGGTCCGGTCTCGCCCGGCTGCCGTTGCGAGGCGTGCGCCGCCGCGTGGGGCAAGGCCGGTTCCGACGAGCCCCTGCCGCCGGAGGGGGATCCCCGCCTCGCGCACTTCCGGGCGGAGAGCCTGAAGCGTCTCCTCGAAGGAGCGATCGCGGAGGCCCGCGGTTCGGACGTCGGTCACACTCTCTGTTTTCTTCCCCGGGGTGAGTTCGCCGGGGCGGCCAGCGACGCATGGGAACTGTTCGCGGACATCCCGGGCGTCGACCGTCTGTCCACCGACCCCTACTGGATGGACCGTCCCGTGGCACCTGCCGATTTCGTCGGGGAGCACGCCACGGGGCTCGGCCAGCTCTGTCGTAAAACGGGACACGAGATGGAGGTATGGATCCAGGGCATCCGGATCGCGGCCGGTGAGGAGTCGAAGATCGAACAGGCGGTGGAGGCGGCGGTGGAGGCCGGCGCCGACAGCATCGCGTTCTGGAGTTTCCGCGCGACGGAGCGAATGAGCTGGCTTGCATGCGGTGATCCGGAGGCGGCGTGGTCCACCATGAAAGGCGCGGTCCGATCCTTTGTCGGATGATCCCGCCTTGCTTTGCGGGCTCGGCCGGAACGGTCGCGGCATGGACCGCGATCGCCATTCCCTTGACCTTCGCCCCGAGCTTCGCCCATCCGATGGGCAACTCGTCGATCAACCATTACGCGGGTCTCGAGATTCGGCCCGATGTCATCGAGATCAAGTACCTTCTCGACTTCGCGGAGATCCCGTCCGCCCGGGAGCTCGAGAGCGTCGATCCCGATCGCGACGATCGCGTGACCCCCGAGGAGCGGGAAGCCTACCTGCGTGAGAAGACGGCGGAGGTGATCCCGAAGCTCCGCCTCGAAGTGAACGGCCGTCCGCTCGCGCTTCGACTCGACCAGCGCCACGTGTCCTTTCCGGCGGGAGAAGCCGGTCTCTCGACCGTCCGCATCGCCTGGCGGCTCCACGCGAACCTCACGGAGAACTCGAGTGACCGGAACTTCCTCCTTTGGAACGACTCGAACTACGAGAGGTACGCCGGTTGGAAGGAGATCCGACTCCTCGGCACCGAGGGGGTCGGAATCGGGAAGACCTCGCTACGAAGAGCTCCGTCGAGCGGCGAGCTCTCCGACTATCCGGAAGGGGTCTTCCGTCCCCCGAACGACACGAAGGCGTGGTGTCAGTTCGGTCCCGAGCTCGAGATGACCCGCACGCGCGCCCCGACCGCGCCCGAGCCGGGACCAGGGCCGGCCCGCGCTGGTCGAAAGGGCGTGCGCCTTCTGGCGATCGTGGTCGGAACTCTCACCGTCGCGGTGACTCTCGGCGTCCTCCGATTCCGACGCCGGCGGGCCTCTACGGAGCGTGGTGGTCGGGCTCGGGAAAACTTTTTTTGAGGGCGAGCTGTCGGCCCGGTCACTCTCGACAAAGATGGATCAGTTTCGCCCAACGACACCTGTTCAGGATCGCGACGATGACTCACTCTTCCCGTGATCCTGTAGCCGTTCACACACCACTGGCGAGAATGGCCCAACAGTTCCCAACGCCGACGCGCGACGACGTCGCCACAGGGCGGAACGGTGTGACACCGTGATATAATGCTGCTGCGGCGGTGGCTGCCCTCCCTGTGGTCCTTCACATCCTGGACGTCGCATTCGGCCGATCCGGGAGGGGTTCGCGAGGCCCGTGAAGCACGTTTGTGGCGGCTACGCCGCGCTACTCAGCGCGGCGTCCCCCACCACTCGCCGCGGTCGGAGCTAGGCTCCGGCGTCCTGGTCTTCGGAGTCCGGGAACCCCAGAAGCACCACGGTCAGAAGCTCACCGGCTTCCGCCATCGCTCGTCCTTCGGGGATGATCGCCAACCCGTTCGCGTACACCATCGATCGCAAGTTGCCGGATCCGAGTGGTCTGACTTCGCGCGCGACGAACCCGTCGGCCGTCCACGCGACCCGCACTCTCGCGAAGTGGCGCCGGGACTCGGGACCGGAGATCGAGTCCAGGAGCTTCGCCTGCACTCGTGGGCGCTCCGGGCGCGTGTCTCCCTGGAGCGACCGGAGCACCGGCCGGACGAAATTCTCGAAGCAGACCATCGAGGAGACCGGATTTCCCGGTAGCCCGAACACGAGCGTCTCGCCCATGCGTCCGAACAGAAGCGGCTTCCCCGGGCTTGCCGACACGCGCCACAAGAGCCGCTCCAAGCCGGCCGCGAGCAGTACGTTCTGAACCTCGTCGTGGTCTCCGACCGACACGCCGCCCGACGTGATCAGAACATCGGCGTCGCGACCCCGCTCGATGCGCCGCGCGAGATCCCGGGGATCGTCGCGGCCGATTCCGAGATCTTCGAGCTCGCCGCCGGCATCGCGAACCTGGCCGGCCAACGTGTAGTTGTTGCTGCTGCGAATCTTCCCGGGGGCGAGCTCTTCGCCGACCTCGAGCAGTTCGTCGCCGGTCACGAGCACCGCGACCCGGGGGCGACGGTACACGCGAACGCGCTCGCTCCCGATCGACGCGAGGACGCCCGTGTCGGCGGCGCCGAGCGTTCGCCCGGCCTCCAGCATGGACTCCCCCGCTCGAGTGTCCTCCCCTGCGCGGCGGATGAAACGGCCGGGGGTCGTCTCGCGCTCGACCCTCACGCGCCGGGCGCCGGGTGTCGTCCATTCGAGCATCACGATGGCATCGGCGCTCGCCGGGACTGGCGCGCCGGTCATGATCCGTACCGCCGTGCCGGTCGCGACCATCACGTCCCCCAAGTCACCCGCGGCGACCTCGCCGACGACGTCGAGCTCGACGGGCGATTCGGGAGTCGCCCCTTCCACGTCCGCCGCCAGCACTGCGAACCCGTCGACCATCGAGTTGTCGAACGGCGGCACGGGATGAGGTGCCACGATTCGTTCCGCGAGGACGCGCCCCCACGCTTCGCGCAGCGCCACCTCCTCGACGTCGAGAGGCGTGACGGTCGAACGGACAATCCGCTCCGCTTCATCGAACGGGGTGACCGGCTCGAATTCCCGCCGCGGGGGCACGGTCACGACGAGCCCTCTCGCTCCGGTCCCTCCTCCCAGAGGGACTCGAGCGCCCACCGCTCGTAGTCGGGGTTCACGGCGAGTATGGGCACCCGGAGCACCGCCGGCGTCTCGTAGGGATGCCGTTCCCGGATCCAGCGCTCGGCCGCCTCCGCGGTTCGCTCATCGGTCTTCAGGACGACCTGAACCTCGTCCTCGTCGCAGACCGCACCCTTCCAGCGGTAGAGAGAGCGCACGCGAAAGAAGCTCGCGCATGCCGCCAGTCGCGCCTCGACGGCCTCGCGGGCGAGCTCCCGCGCCTGCTCCTCGGTGGACACGGTCGTGACGATCTCGACGAGAGCCGGGGGACAGTGGGATTCGTTCATGTTCTCCTCACCGATGCGTTCGCAGCCATCCTAAAGGATGCCCCGGGTCCGGGCGATGGCGTGGACCCGGACGGCCAAGTCATTGAAATCAACGATATTACCGCCAGTGGGAACTTGACACTCCGG
>JALGZO010000459.1 GCA_025774865.1 bacterium
TTTCCGCCTCGAAGCACGGCGGGTACTGCCACAGGAACATGCCGAGCACGACGTTGGCGTGCAGGGTGTCGATGCGCCCCATCGTCGTGAAGACGTAGTCACCGTAGCCGAGCGCATCCTGGAGCGTCACCTCGGTGCTGTACCACGAGCCGCTGATGTTCTGAATCGTGAGATGCAAGCGATCGTTCCCGTCCACCCACGTGCAACTGGCCGTGTCGCAGAAGAGACTCGGCCCCGGGCCGTAGAAGCCGGGGCCCTTCACCCGCCACGTGCGGCCGCTGAAATCCATCGTCCGCCCGCCGGGGAAATCGAGCCACTGAAGCTCGTCCGCCGTCGGCGGGCCGAGGCTCTCGAACATCGATTCATCGTAGAAGACGTCCGGCGGAGGTTCCGCCGGGCTCTGCAGCACCCCCAGCAGGAAGTGCGTGGCCACAGTACCCGTGGGCGCCGGCTGACTCTGAACGGAGAACGGCACACGCTGATCTGGCGGCGTGGAAGCGTCGGCCACCGTGTGCGACTCGAAGCCGATCTGGTCGCCGACCGCGTTGTGCCACTCGATGTTCAGGATCGCGCGCGACTCGCCGGTCAGCGGATTGGCCGACGAATGCCACCCGATCACCGACGCGACCCACTGCTCGCCGGGAGCGGAGTCCAGACGTTGCCAGTATCCGGAAACGTCCCAGCCGCCCAGATCGGGACCCGAGAGCCTCGCCGCCGCCGCGCCGTGAGTCGCGTCCGTCGAGGAGCCGACCAGTCCGAACTGATTCCAGCCTCCGAACGTCTGCCCACCGGATCCGGACACCTCGAAGCTGGGATTTGCGAGAATGCATTGTCCGAAGGCGTCCTGGCTCGCGGCGGCGCCGAAGAGAAGCAGCGCGGCGGCCAGGTACTCCCTGACGCGTGACATCATGGGGCTCCCCAGATAGCTCATGGATCGACTCAGCGCGATCCCATGACAATGGTATCCCTCGATCGACCGACGAGGGAGACCCCGACCACTATTCGATCTGCTGCTCCTCTTGCTCTTCGATCAAGTCGTCGAGATCCGCGATGGCAACCTCCACCCGTCGGCGTTCCTTCGCCGACAGCCACATGCTCTCCTGCGAAGCGATGAGCGCGTCCCGCGCCTCCCGGTACCGGGTCGCGTCCTCGAGCCTCCGTGCCATCCGGAGCCGCGGTCGCACGCGTTGCGGATTCTCCGCGAACAGAGCGTCCCAGTACGCCTGCGCCTGATCGGCGTTCTCTTCGAACGACAGGAGCGCGAGCCTCTCCTGCGCGAGCGGCCTCGCCGCCGGTGCGTCCAGCAGCTGAATCCAGAGCTCGATCGCGTCTTCGTTCCGATCGACCGACTCGAGCGCTTCCGCGCGAATCACCGCAAGACGCTCCTGCTCGGGCCCCGCGCCCTCGGTCCAGCCGATGGCTCCCGCGGCCGACCCCGCTCGCAGGTGTACGAGCGCCAGAACCACGCGGCGCGGATCGTCGAGTGGAACCGAGTCCCGGTCCGCCACGACTTCGTGATACGGAAGATCTCCGTCGAGCAATCGATCCCACGTCCAGTCGGGAAGCTGCCACGTCTCGCCGGCCGCCGGCTCCTCGGGAACCTCTTCCCAGCGACCGCGGGTGGTCAGCGCGCGGGTCAGCCGCTCGCGGGCGGGCGGGAACTCCGGAAACATCTCGTGAGCCGCCCGATACGCGACGATGCCGTCGTCGCCGCGCCCCTCCTGCGCGAGGAGCTCTCCGAGCCGGGTCAGTGCGAGAAAGTCGCCGAAGCTCCCCGTGATCGCCGCGACGAGGTGCTCCAGCCCCTCTTCGGCGAGCCCCTCTTCTTCGTCGAGCCGTGCGAGCGCGAGGCGCGCCGTCGACGCGAGCGCAGGGTATTCCTGGGCGACCACCTCGAGGCGCTCCCGCGCCTCGCCCCTTCGGCCGAGGGCCCGGAGCCCCAGCCCGAGATCCAGCTCCGCCCACGGCGCGGCGCCCAGTCGAATCGCGCGCTCGTTCTGCAGCACGCGCATCGCCCGGGCCCCGCGCAGGCGCGCCACCTGTCCGAGCCCGAAGTGCGCCGCCTGTCGCACCCTCCGCTCCGACGATTCTTCCAGAACCGCGAGGTAGAGCCTCTCCGCGGCGTCACGCTCCCCGAGCGCGAGTAGCGCGTTCGCCCGGAGCACCCGACCCGGGTCGTCCCGCTGGAGCGACGGAACCTCCAGGAGCGCCGCACTGGACCGGTACTCCCCCTGCAGATTCAACGAGTAGGCGCGAAGGCGCACGAGGTCCGGCTCGGTATCCCTTCCTTCCTCCGCCACCGTCAACAGATCCGCCGCGGCGAAATTACCGCGACGGACGTAGAGATCATGCAACTCCGCCCGAGCGGCGACGCCGACACCAGGATCATCGACGAGCTTGCGGAACACCTGCGCGGAGCCCCCGTACCGTCCGAGCCGATCCAGCAGCCGGGCCTCCAGGAGACGAAGACTCGCCTCGTCCACCGGCGCGGGCGTGCCCGCGAGGCGCTTCCGGACCAGCCCCAGCGCCACTTCCCAGGACTCGTCGTCGATGGCCCTCTGGATCTCGGCGAACTCCGCGGGGGTCACGTCGGTGCTCTCGAGGATCGTGGGGTTCAGGGCGTGTCCCGCCGGTCCCCGTCCCTCCGCCCGTGCTTCCCCGCGCGAAGTCGACGAAGATAGGAAGAGCGTCGCCGCCGCGACCACGAGAAGAACGCGTAAGGACGGCCCACTACGATGCAACGCCGATGCTCCTTCTCACAGGGGAGGGCTTCGATTCTCGCGGTGAACCGAGGGACTGTAAAGGGGCGCGGACCGGGATCGTGCCGGCCTCCGTCCTGGTATCATAGCGTGAATGTGGACTCCCAGCGCGGAATCGCCCATTTGAAACGCCCTCGCCGCAGCTCTCACCGGAGGCTCGCCGGACTCGTCGTGGCATCGGGATTCGTCGCGACCGGCTGCGCCTCGGACAGCGGTGGCCCCGGCACTTCGCCGTCGATGTCGGCGGTGCTCCTCATCACCATCGACACGCTGCCAGCCTCCCGGGTAGGCGCCTACGGTGCCCCGAACGTGCGCACTCCGGTCATCGACTCCCTGGCCCGCTCGGGAATCCAAGTGAGAGACGCCATCTCGCCCGCGCCCATCACGCTGCCCTCGCACTGTACGATGCTCACGGGCCTCGATCCGCCGCGCCACGGGGTCCGGGACAACGCGCTCTTCTCGCTCGACGACTCGTTCGAGACGGTGCCCGAGCTCTTGCCCGAAGGCGTTCGAAAGGCGGCGTTCGTCGGAGCGCTTCCTGTCCACTCCCGCTTCAACCTCGACCAGGGCTTCGACCTCTATGACGACGATTTCGGCCCGGGCTTGGATTCGCGCCGCCCGCCCGAACGCCGGGCGCGCACGGTGTTTGAGAGCGCCGAGGCCTGGCTGACCGACCCCGCGAGCGGCGACCGTCCCTTCGCGTGGGTGCACGTATTCGATCCGCACTATCCGTATGATCCGCCCCCTCCGTGGCGGTCCGCCGCCGCCTCCCTTCCCGGCGCCGGCCGGTTCGAGGCGGAGGTCGCCTACACGGACCGGGAGCTCGGCCGGTTCCTCCAGCACCTCGACGCGAACGAGCCGGACCGCCGGACCACGATCCTCCTGGTCTCAGATCACGGGGAGGCTCTCGGCGCGCACGGCGAGCCGACCCACAGCCTCTTCATCTACGACGCCACGCAACGTGTCCCGCTGATTCTCGCCGGTCCGGGAATCCGGCCGCGTCTCGAGTCCACGCAGCGCCGGCTCGTAGACGTCGCCCCCACGCTTGTCGCGCTCTACGGAGTCGATCTCGACGTCGACGGGGAGGGTGCCTCGCTCCTGGAGCCGCCAACCGTCGCCGAGGCGTATATCGAGACGAAGGAGTCGGAGTTCCTGCGCGGCTGGAGTCCGCTGCACGGGATCCGTACGGACCGATGGAAGTACATCCGCGCTCCGAGGCCGGAGCTGTACGATCTCGCGAACGATCCGCAGGAAGCGAAGAATCTCTTCGGATCGAATCCCGAGATCGAGACGCAGCTCTCCTCGCTCGTCGACGAGATCCTCGACAAGGCCCGCCTCTCCGCGCCCGGGGTCATGGACCCCGAGACCGCCGAACAGCTGGCCAGCCTCGGGTACATCGCGACGATCGAGCCCGGGACTGGCGCGGACTCCAGCAAGGATCCCAAGGACGGTATCGAAGCGGCGGCCAGCCTGTTTCACGGCATCCAGTCGTTCTCGGAACGCAACCTGGCACTTGCCCGGCACCATCTCCAGCGCGCGATTCTTCTCGACCCCGAGCTCAAGGAAGCGCACTCCTATCTGGCCAGCACGTACCTCGAGCTCGGTCGCTACGATCTCGCGGCCGATCACGCCGCGATCGCGCTGGAGCTCCTGCCGCACATCCACGAAGGTGGTGCGCACCAGACGTTGGGAGCGGCGCTCATCGCACTCCAGCGACCGGCCGACGGGCTCCCACACTTGAAGGAGGCCTTTCGCATGCAGCCGCAGAATCGTGACCTGGCACGGCTGGTCGAAGAGGTGGAGGCTCAGCTCCGGTGACGGGTCAGCGGGTCGAACCTCACGCGAACCATGCCTCTGTGCGCATCGCCGCCGAGGCCCTGGACCCGGGCGCGGGCCGACGAGCATGAAGATCCGGCTGCGATACGGGGCGGGCGACCTCTCTTTCGCGGTGCCCGACGCGAACGTTGCCGGAGTGTACCGCCCGATCCCGCCCGAGGTTCCCGAGAGCGGAAGCCACCTCGCCGCCCTGGCGGCCACCCCTGAGGCGGAGCGGCTCCGCGAAGAGTCGCGGGGGCGCTCGGCCCTCTTCTTCGTCGCCGACGCCACGCGCGACGAGCCGCACGCCGACATTCTCGAGACGGGCCTCGCCTACCTCGTCGAGGCGCGTGAGGTGGTCGTCGTGGTCGCGACGGGGTCCCACCGGGCGGATACCCCGGGCAATTGCGAGATCGCCGCTGCTGCTGTCGGAGCCGCGAGCCGGCTCCGGATGCCGCGGCCGCGCGTCGTCGTTCACGATTGTCGCCGGGCTGCGTTCACGGACCACGGGGTCACATCGCGCGGAAACCGCATCCTCCTCTCGAGCGTCCTGGACGACGCCGAGCTCTGCCTCATCTCGAGCGACGTAAAGCACCACTGGTTCGCCGGTTACTCGAATCCGCTCAAGTACTTTCTGCCGGGGATCGCCGCGTTCGAGTCGATCGAGCGGAATCATCGGCTCGCGCTCGAGCCGGACTCGACCTTCGGCCGCCACCCGTTCCATCCCGATCCGGCCCGGAGGACGAACCCCGTCGCGGAGGACATGCTGGAAGCCTCCGAGCGTGGCCTCGATCATCGTCCGAGCTGGGCCCTGGTCACGGTGAAGGTCGAAGAGCGAATCGTTCACGCCGCGCTCGGTCCTCTGAGTGGCGTCACGGCGGAGGCCATGGACCGGGTCGATCGCGTCGCGACGTTCTCGGTCGACGAGTCCACGCGCGTCGTCGTGTCGGCGGGGGGCTCGCCCGAGGACGACACCCTCTACCTGAGTCACCGAGCCGTCGAGCTCACGCGGGCCGCGGTCTCGGAAGGCGCCGAAATCCTCCTCCTCGCCGAGTGCGCGGGCGGCATCGCGGACGGTCGGGCTGCCTACGAGAACTTCTATGCGGAACTCACGCGGCCGCCTGACGAGGTCCTGCGTCGCATCCGGGACGGATACCGCCTCTACCAGCACAAGGCGTTCAAGTTCGCGGAGCTCTTGAGCCGGGTGGGCTCATTTCACTTGCGGAGCGCCCTCCCGGACGACGACGTCCGCGCCGCGCACCTGATACCCGTGCCGGACGCGCAGTCCGTCGTCGACGCGTGGGTCCGCGAGGATCCCGCCTGCCGGATCGCTTTCTTCGACGAGGCGAACCGGCTCTGCGTGCTGCCGAAGTGACCGCCGTGCGTGCTGCCGTTTCCCGAGCGCAACTCCTCTCCTTCGGCTGGCTCTCCGGCAGCGCGCTCGGCGCGCTGGGTGGGGTCGCGGAGTCGATCCTGCTCCCGCTCGAGGAGCCGCGGCGCCTCGTCTTCGCGATCGGCGCCGACGGTCTGCTCGGCGGGACCTGGGGACTCGCAGCCGCCGGGCTGCTACTCGCCCTTCGGTCCCGCGGCTTCGCGACCGCCGCCTCCCGCGTGCTCGGCCTGGTCGCTTTCCCGCTCGTCGCGGCGGCGTTCGGACTCTTCGTGAACCGGACCCTTCTCTCCGGCGTGCACTTTCTCAGTGCCACGAGCCTCGTCGCGGATTTCCTCGCGGTGGTCGTCGCCGCGCTCGTCTGTGCCGGGCTCGCACGCCTGACGCGGCGGCGGATCGAGTCGCGTGCGGTCCGACCCCCCGGCGCCGTGATCGCCGGCGGAAGCGCGATCGTCCTGCTCGCCGGCTTCGCTTCGGCCCAGCTCCGGTCCGCGACGAGCCCCGCCGGCTCCGACCCGCCGAGCGTCGTCCTCGTCTCGATCGATACGCTCCGACCCGATCGACTGTCCGGCGGCGGCGAGCCGCGCGGCACGTCGCCGCAGATCGATCGCTTCGTTCGTGAGGGCATCCTCTACCCGGAGGCCATCGCGGTCTCGCCGGGCTCCGCCGCGTCGCACGCCGCACTCCTGACCTCGCGCTACCCCGTGTCGAACGGAGTCTGGTCCAACTTCTCGGTGATGGACGAATCGGTGACCACCCTCGCCGAGATTCTCCGCGAGAGGGGTTATCGGACCGGCGGCTTCGTCACGAACACGTTCCTCGGTCGCCGCTTCCGTTTCGACCAGGGTTTCGACGCGTACATCGAGTCTGGACGCGTGGAGCGCCTCGAGGAACCGAGCCCGTCCGTCATGTTCCGGAGCCTCGCGCTGGTTCAAATCGTCGACCGCCTGCGCAGTCGTTTGACGCCCGGCTACGACCCCAGCTTCGAGACGGCGCTTCGCTGGATCCGGGAGTCGACGCGCCCCACATTCTGGTTCGTCCACCTGATGGACGTTCACTCGCCGTACGCCCCTCCTCACCCGTACGGTCCGAGGTTCGGCGCCGAGGCCACCGGCGCGGCGACGGGTCCGCTCGGCCGGAGGCGGAACCGGTTCGGATGGCGTCCTTCGGAGGAAGCCTACCTGGCCGAGATCCGCTTCGCCGACGCGAAGATCGGACGGCTCCGACGCCAACTCGAGGAGCTCGGCCTCCTCGACACGGCCGTCGTCATCCTCACGTCCGACCACGGGGAGAACCTCCTCGATCATGTGCCGAACTTCTCCCACGGGCAGACGATGTTCGATTCCACGCTGCGCATCCTGGCCGCGATTCGGTGGCCCGGGGCCTCGGACCGCGGCACCCTCGATTCGCGTGTCTTCGAGAACGTCGACGTCCTGCCGACGCTCGCCGACGCCCTCGCGTGGGAGATGCCCGACGATTGGGAAGGACGGAGCTTCCGCGACCCCGGCGCAGGTGAGCGCGCCATGACCTTCACGCAGCTCAACCGCGACTTCGCCGCCCGGGCCGCACGGTGGAAGCTGGTGCTGAAGGAGTCGGGTGAGCGCGAGCTCTACGCGCTCGCGACCGATCCGGGTGAGCGGGAAGGTGTCGCGCCCTCTCCCGAGGAGATCGCCCGCGTCGAGAGCGAGCTCGCCCAGTGGATCGCGGAGCACGCCACGGACCTCTACCGCGATCGATCGCAGGTCGTGGACCCGGACGAGCTGTCCCCGGAGACGGTCGAGAAGCTCCGGGCGCTCGGCTATCTCGACTGACCCCCCGGAATCCGATAGAATCGTGTGTTCGTGTCCCCACCCCGTTTCCCCTCAGGAGAGCTCTCATGCCCCGATCGCTGCGCGCGGGCACCGTCATGGCCGCGGCCACCGTCCTTCTCGCCTTACCGTCGGCCGCCGAGTACTCGGTGAAGATCAGCCTGTCGCGCGAGGATCCCGACGTCCACACGCTCGAGAGTCCGGACGCCGAGAT
>JALGZO010000460.1 GCA_025774865.1 bacterium
AGCTGCGCGTTCATGCTCCCGGTGGCGACGCCGCCCAATGCCATCGTCTACGCCTCAGGGCAGGTCACGGTGCCGCAGATGGCCCGCGTCGGTATCGTGCTGAACCTGCTCTTCGCGATCCTGATCCCGCTCGTGACGTACACACTCGTGATCACGGTCTTCGGAGCCGACCCGGGGACGCTCCCGGACTGGGCGGCCCCGACGGCCGCCGTAGAAGCCGGCACCGTGGAGCCTTGATTCCCGGTGCGGGTCGCCTATGATGGTATAGAAAGCCATGGCGAAGATTCTCCTCATCGACGATGACGAGCAGGTGCGGCTCACCCTCCGCACGATGCTCGAGCGTATCGGCCACGACGTCGTGGAGGCGTCGGACGGCCAGGTTGGCGTCGACAAGTTCCGCGAGTCTCCCGCCGACCTCGTCATCACCGACATCGTGATGCCGCAGAAGGGCGGGATCACCACGATCTACGAGCTGCGGCGCGACTATCCCGATCTGCGGATCATCGCGGTGTCCGGAGGCGGGGCCATGCGCGGTACGGATTACCTCGAGGTCGCGCGTCAATGGAAATGGAGGAGCTGAGGAAAGCGGTCACCGAGCTCCTGGCCACCGGGGACTAGCGCGGCTCCGAGAGCCTACCTCTACGGCGTATACCAGATCGGCGACGTGTAGGCCCGCTCCTGCGTCGACACGGGCGCCCCCTCGGGGATCGGAATGCCGAACCGGAACGCGTCGTACGTCGACCAGCGAGGCGTCGGGATCTCGATCACTCGCGCGTAGTAGAAGGCACTCTGCGCCGCGTCGAATTCGGGATCCGTCCACACCGCCGTCAGCTCCGAGGCGCCGATCGTGTTCGTGAAGTTCGCGGTGGCCGCGTCGACCGTGTTGCCCACCGGCGGCAGCTTTCCGTCAGCGCCCGGGACTCGGTCACCCGACCACACCACGTCGTACACCTTCTCGTGCGTGGTCTCGCCGTCGAGCCAGCCCTTCACGATCTGGATCCTGTCGAGATTCGCGCCGATGGGATCGCGCAGCGCGTAGATCATGAACGTGGGCGCACTGCCGCTCGCGCGCGCCGGCAGATCGCTCCCCATCGGAACGCCCTTCTCGTATCCCGCGAACGCCGGGCTCCGACTCTGAAGGTCGGCTTCCGTGAAGTTCCAGCCACCGAAGAAGCGCACGCCCATGCGACTCCCGGTCGTGGCGTAGACTTCCTTGCGCTCCATCGCGTCGAAGATGGCTTCCCGCGTGTTCTCGGTGGCCCACACCGCGGCCAATCCCGACGAGACCTGCTGCCAGCCCATGATCGTTCCGGTTTCGTTCTTCATGAACGGATGGGTCATGCGATCGGGACCGGGCTCGGCGCCGGAGTGCTTGCCGAAGAAGTTGTCCTCCTGAGCCGTCGCGAGTGACGTGTGGCTGTCCGTCGAGCCGATCTGCCCGAACTTGTACGGGTTGACCCCGAGCCGCGTTTCGATGGCGAGCCCGCGTTTCAGCGCCTCGCGGGCGTACTCGCCAGCGAGCATGTCGTCGGTCTTCGCCTCGGAGACGTCCAGATTTCCGATGTCCCAGTTCTCGTAGTCCGCGAACTCGTCGTCGGGTGACAGGAACGGATGCGCCTCACCGTCTCCCTTGATCTGCGTCACCTCGTAGAGGGGCTCCCACGCGGCCCGCTGGGTCAGGTACGTATCATCGAGCTTCGTCCCGTCCCACTGGGCCTCCAGCGGGAACATGATCCCGTTGGACAGATTGCCGTTGTGCGCGATGGCGAGGACGTCTCCGCCCGTCTTCTCCTCGTAGTTCGCGAGCCATCGCCAGAGGTCGCGTGGGTTCGGACTGCCTTGGGGCGGGTACGTCGTGTACGGGACCACCTGCGACGCCTTGTCGCCACCATCCCGGAAGATCACGACCCGGTGCATGTTGTTGCCTGACACGAGCGAGGTCCACTCGGAGCCGATGAGCGCCGTGAACTGACCGGGATCGTTGAAAACCTCAGCCGCCTCGACCGTCTTCTGCCAGGCCGATTTGTAGGGTGCGGAATCCGGCCAGTACATGAGGGTTTCCGGGAACTGGCCTTGCGAGAACTTCCCGATGAGCTCGAGCGCAACCGAGACGCCCTCCCCCTTCTGGATCCGGTCGTACCAGTCCTTTCCGGTCGGATTGGAAACGATGTGCGGCTTGCCGGCAAACAGGTCGGGAAAGAAGCCCATGTTGTCGGAATGATCCGCGATTACGAGCCAGTCGAGCGGCCGCGACAGCTTCGCCGGCATCCCGGTCGCCGAAACGACCTCCTCGCCGCGAGCGAAGCGATAGGCTTCTTCCAGGCCTAGCCGGTTGCCGAACGCGCCTGCGTCCATGGACAGCCCGGTGTGAAGATG
>JALGZO010000461.1 GCA_025774865.1 bacterium
GTTCCGCGTGACATTCGCCGGCCGCACGCGCGAGGGGGAGAGTCTTCTCTTCGTGGTCGGGTCCGACGGGCGAAAGCTGTTCGCGATCGATCTGCTGCGCAAGACCCTCGAAGAGGGCGAACGGTGGGAGGAACTCGGCTCTGCCGGCCGTTTCGCGCGGTCGTTGCTGCTTCCGCCCATCGACTTGGCGGCGGCCGGCGCGGGCACGGCGGCTCAGAATCTGTTCAGATTCCCGACGCCGGAGACCGTGGGGAAGGAGCTCTGCTACGTCGTGCACTTCGTCGACGACGACGCGGCCGAGCACGTCTATGTCTCGCTCTCCTCCGACGACGGCCTTCCCCGGCGCGTCGATCGCATTCGGGGTGATGCGGCCGGTCGCCCGATGACGGTCACGCTGGACATGTGGGAGCTCGAGATCGATCCTGCGCTTCCCGCCGATACGTTCGTTCCGTTCGATCCCTCGGGAGGACGCTCGACCAGGCCGCGCGCCCTGGGTGCGCTACTCGAGTCCCGATGCCTCCCAGTCGGGGCGACCGTCGGCGAGCCCTGGGCCCATGTCGTGAAGCAGGAGGTCAGGCGATTCCCGAGGGCGAACCGGCGAAGCTCGTCGTCGGTGGAGTCGGAGCGGGTGCACGGGCCGCTCGACCTCCTGACGCGCACGGGGGATCGACGCCGGATCAGTGGATGACGATCATCTTCTTGCCGCCCGCGTCCTGACCGCCCACGGTCAGGCGGGCGAAGTAGGCACCGGACGCGACGCGCCGCCCGTGATCATCGCGCGAATCCCAGCCGACGATGTGCGTGCCTCGCGTCATGGGCCGGTCGATCAGCGTGCGCACCCGGCGACCCTGAACGTCGAAGACGTCGATGCGGACTTCGGACGGGCTCCGTTCCACGGAGAATCGCAGCGAGGTTCGGTCGTCGAACGGATTCGGGAAGACACCGTCCAGAGAGCTCGCGAGCCTCCGGAGCCCGGGGACGGGTGAGTCGACCGGAGTCCCGGCGGAGTCGGGCCAGGCAATCGACTTGAGGTACGCGACGAGCCAGTCGATCTGCTGCGACGACAAGTGAGAGGTAGTGCCGTGCTCGTCGCTCGGATTCTGCGTGGTGAGAACGGCCTCCAGCGTGAACGCGGTGGACTTGTGCAGGTAAGGGGCCGTGTCCCAAACCCCGACGAGCGATGGCGTGTCGTACCCGGCCGCCCCGTCAACGTCCAGGCTGTCCCCGGTACCGACGTCGTGCTTGATGAACGGGTTCTCGAGGAGACTGCTGTCGGTGAAGAACGGTCCGGAGTGACAGGTGGCGCAGCCGACGACGGGGTCGTTGAAGAGCACCTCGCCGCTGTCGGCGTCCGCGGTCTGGCTCCCGTCCGGCAGGAGAAACGGCGTGTCCGTACGGTGCACGACCGTCGCCATGTACTTCGCCAAGTCGTCCAGGTCCGGGCTCAGGCCGCGGTTGGGAGTTCCGAGCGGCGGATTGCCGCCGCCGGGAATGAGACCGGCTCCCCCCGTGAACTCCAGAATGCCGAAGTTGTGGTCCTGCATCTCGTCCTTGTCGGCCGTCCAGTCGTGGGGCCCGGTGAATCCGATGCCGCGCATGTCCGGCGTCGCGCGGATGAACTTGCCGAACTGGGTCAGATCCCAATCGCGCGCGTCGGTGGTCCCCCACACGTGACACGACGCACAGGCGCCGCGGCCGTCCAGGGACATGTCGCCAGTCGATGTGAAGAACAACTGCTTGCCGTTCAGCACCCTGGGATCCAGGACCTCGGAAGTCGTCGTGGGGACGGTCGCGAAGACCGTGTTCTGGAACGTGTTCAGGACGGTGACGTCTCGGCTGAGCCAGTTCGCGACGTAGGCGCGAGCGGTACTTTGACGAATCACGATACCGATCGGCGCTTTGCCGACGGGAAGGACCGTGATCTCGGAAGGGTTGAAGATGTCGCTGTCGAGGACCGTGACGTTTTCGCTGTGGAGATTCGCGACGAACGCCTGCCCACCCCAGAAATCCACGGCGATCGGGCCGCCCACCGGCGTCCCCGTGCCCGGCCAGCCGAGGTTCGGGGAGCCCTCTTCGCTCAGGTAGTACGTGTCGAGAACCCGGTCGGTGCTCGAGGCGACGGTCACCGGGCGGATGACGGCGTGGAAGATGTTCAACGGCGTGAGCGGGTTCCCCACGAGTTCGCCCGTCAACGCCGTGTT
>JALGZO010000462.1 GCA_025774865.1 bacterium
CCCGAGAGCGAACGCCGGGCGGTGACCGGGGCGAAGATCGCGATGCCCTTCTCCTCCGCGAGGTCGAGGTCTGGTCCGCTCCCGAGGTCCCTCAATTCGGAGAGGAGCAGCGGTTCCAGAAGCTCCCCGGGTCGATCCAAGAGCCACCGGGTCCACGCGCCTCCGATCGCCTTGGCGACCGTCTCGGCGATGCCTTGGCTGCGGACGAGAACGGGTTCTCGGCTCCGGACCTCGGGCAGTATCCAGAAGGCGCCCCGACTGCAGCCGAAGTGTCCCAGCAAATTGTAGAGAGCTGCGTCCGCGATCTCGTAGAGATCCAGGCGGACGCTGAGCTCCCGGCTGAGCTCGAGGAGCGACAGAAGACTCAGGTCTCCGCTGGGACGGCGGAGAGCCGGCCGACCCTGGTCGATCTTGGCCGGGGCAGCCGGTTCCTTGGTCGGTCGATCCCGCCGCGGCGCGGGCCCGCGAGGGGGGAACGCCCTCAAGCCCCGATCGCCTCGAGCGCCTCGGCCTCCGTGGTGCCGAGATTGAGGAACTGCGTGAGATTCAAGAGCTCCACGACGGACCGGACGGGATCGGAGAGGGCAACGAGGTGAACGCTTCCGTCCGCATCCCCGAACTCCTCCGTGAGCGCCAGGAGTGTTCCCACCCCGCTCGACGCCACGAAGGTGACTTCGGACAGGTTGATCACGACGTTCTTGGTTCCCGCGTCCTCCATCTCGCGACACGTGCGCAGCAGGGCCTGCGCGTTCCGGGCGTCGAGACGTCCGGTCAATCGCAGCACGACGGCTCCGTGGTCGGTCGCCGCTTCCGTGATCGAGAACTCCCTAGCCATGGGTGACTTCCTCCACCCGGATCTTCGCCGGATCGAACCCCAGGATCGTGACGTTCCCCGCCGGCGTGTCGGGGTGGTAGGACACCCGGCTCATCGCGCCGTGAATGATCTCCAACCCGAGCCCCCGCCCACGACGCCGGACGGCGGGGTCCCGGAGATCGACGTTCGGCGGTCCGTCCGGCCGAAATGCGCGGCCCTGGTCCGCCAGAACGAAGATTCCGCTCGCTTTCGATCCATCGGCCGCTTCGGGGATCCACCAAAGGTCGAATCCCCGCGAGGAGTCCTCCCCGTAACCATGCTCGACGATGTTGGCACAGGCCTCGTACAGCCCCACCTCCGCCACGGCCACTTCTCGGGCGCAGAGCGCGCCGAGACCGGGACAAAGCCGCATCCAGGCCCGGAGATCCTCCAGCGCCTTGAGGTCGGCCCGGAGCCGAAGATGGCTCCCCTGGCGCCGGGCCCGGGCGAGCACCGCCTCCGCTGCCCCCGGCTCTCGGGGCGGGGCCGCCGGTTGCGCGGGCCCCACCACCAGGAGGGTCTCGTCGTCGTGCGGCGGGTGGTCCCCGGACCACCGTCGGACGTCCGCCCGGATGGCATCGAGGACGGCCCGACACCCCCGGGGCGCCGCGGCCACCGCCGTCGCCTCCAGCCGATCGAAGCCGAACTGGTGCTCACCGGTGACGTCGAAGGCTTCGTTGATCCCGTCGGTGTACTGGAGAGCGAGATCGCCCGCGCGGAGCCTCACGGTCCGATCCCGGAGGGTCTTCGCGAACGCTCCGGTCCGGACCGCGCCAATCGGGATTCCCGACGTCCGATACCACTCGACCGAGCCCGTCGCGGCGCGCCAAACGACCAGCGGCGAGTGTCCGGCCGAAGCGAACTTCAGGGAGCCCGTGCGCGGATTGAGAATGGCGTAGAACATCGTGATGAACGTCCCCGGACGAAGTGAGTCGCGGAGGTTCTCTTCGAGGCGGACGAGCAGGGCCTTCGGCGACGTCACGTCTTCGCGGAACGCCCGCAAGAGCGCCGCCAACATCGAGGTCACGAGACATCCCGCGAGGCCCTTGCCCGACACATCGGCGATGGCGAGGGCGACGCGTCCGTCGGCCAGAGGGAAGATGTCGTAGAAGTCGCCGCCGACCTCCGCCGCGGCCTGGTGCGCTCCCTCGATCAGGAAGCGGTCCACCTTCAAGTCCCCGGACGGCAGAAGGGACGACTGAATCTCTCGCGCGAGCTCGACGTCGTGGGCGAGACGTTCCTTCTCGGCGCGCTCCACCTGCGCGTCCCGGAGTCGAGTCGACATCTCGTTCATCGTCTCGGCCAGCCGCGTGAGCTCCGTCCCTCCCGTCAGTCGCACCGGCGTTTCGAGATCGCCACGGCCAATGCGTTCGAGGCCCTCACGAAGCGCACCGATCGGCCGAAGCAGCAGGGAGACGAGGACCGTCGACGCCACGATGCCGGTCACCAGGAGCGCCGCCATGAGCATGATCTGCTTGTGTCGGTTCTCGTCGATCAGGCCATCGAGGTAGGCCTTCCGCATCGCCACGAGCGCCGTGCCGATGCGCTCGCCTCCGGGCTGTCGCACCGGCGTGGCCGCGACGAGGAGAGCACCGCTCGTCGCGAACATTTCGCGGTCCCCGAGCTCGACGGCGTGCCCCTCCGCTTTGAGATTGCTGGGAAGCGCGAATTCTTCCCCGATCCTCCGCGCGTCGGCGTGTCCTCGGATGATCCCCGCGTGATCGACCACGACCGCGAACGCGAGCTCGGGCCGCTCGTCACGGACCTCGGAGAGGATCGGAGTGAGCATCAGCTCGGGGAACTCGCTGACGAGCGCTCTGGAGCTCGTCAGCGCGAGGTTTCTCGATTCCAGCAACAACCGCGTGCGAAGCTCCCGGGCGAGCGCCTTCCTGGCGTCCCGTTCCGCGAGCCCCCCCACTCCGATGACCGAGACGGACGTGAGGGCGATCGCGGCGCCGGTGAAGATCCAGCGAATGCTCAGAACCGGTGGCTTCCCGGGCACCTTCCTCTCGCTCTCCGAGACCGTCGCGGTCTCGTGAGCGGTATCGGTCGACCCGGAGGGGTGTTGAAGGCGTTACGAGTAGACGACGCGCGGTGCGAGGCCCCGATGGCCGGCGACCGGCGTGAGGAGCGCCTTGAGATAGGCCTGCGGGAAGTCCTCGAAGCGCAGGTCTTCCTGGAACGCCGCTTCGACGAGAGTGGAAGTGTCGTCGTCGCGGGAAAAGAACTCATTGAGGAACGTACGCAGGTCGGGGTGTGAATCGGTCTTGCCGAGGTAGAGCCCCTTCGAGAAGAAATCCGACGTCAGCACGTAGGCCTCCTGACTGCCGTCCGCGACGAGAACGATCGAGCCCTTCGGCCGCACGGCGGTCTGAGCCGTCGCGAACGCGGCTGCCGTGTTCGCGCAGTCGAAGACGGTCTGGAACCGATAGCGTCCCGGATCTGTCGCGATCTCCACCGCGGCCGGAAACTGGATTTCTTGGATCATCTCCCGCCGGGACTCGTTCGTCTCGACGAGACGGATCGAGCCCTGGGTCGTCAGGCCGAGCTCCCACGCGGTCAGCACCCCGAGGAGTCCGCCTCCCAGGATGAGGCAATCCTCACCGGTCTCCACGGCGGCGAGATCGATCGCGTTCCGGGCGTCGGCGGAAAGCACGCCGAGCATCGCGAGGTCGTTGGAAACGCCGGCCGGGACCCGGATGAAACGATGGTAGGGAATCAAGGCGAAGTCGCGGTGACCCAGCACGGCCACTCCCCGCTCGCCGATCAGAGTTCGGTCCCCGGCGTCGATGATGTCGACGACGTTCAGGTAACCAGGCTGGTACGGATACGAGTCCGCCGGCACGGCGGGAGAGAGACCTTGGATCAGAGTGCGCTCGGTTCCGGGGCTGACCGCGCCGACGATCGTGCGGACGAGGATTTCCCCCACCCCCGGGCTCGGCAGAGTGGTGATCGTGCGGTGCAGCTGGCCGGGCGCGTCGAGCGTCCACTCGACCGCTCGCACCGTGCTCACATCCGCCGCTTGCGTCGTTTCCTCATCCACGGTTCTCACCTCCTCGGCCCCAGCTGCCTCCGCCGCGGGTTCAGTGCACGTCGTAGTCGCTCCCGCCGATGAATTCGCGCAGGAGCGAAGTTCCCGGGACGAGCGAGTCGTCCTCCACGCTCTCGATCGACGATAACAGATCGTGAATGCGCCCGGCCCGAATGAAGCCGTCGAGGCGCTTCTCGTCTTTCCGCCAACGATCGAGAAACGTCGGAAAGCAGGAATACAGATTGAGCTTTAAGTACGGAAGCTCGTAGGCCAGCGAGCTGTTCACGATGAAATCGGCGTAGCCCTGGTACGGAATGATGTGCTTGAGCTCGCTCCGGCGTACGTAGTGCCAGTGCAGGATCGTCTTCTCCGGCGAGTAAGCGCGGTGCTGAGAGTCTCGGATCATCCGACGGAGCAGCCTCACGTCGGCCCACCTGACGTACTCGCCGTCATGGCCCTTCAGCTGCCCGATCGTCTCGATGTAGATGCGAAACTTGTGCTCATCGGGGACGCTCCTGGTGAGTCCTCGGTACAAACCGTGCAGCGTGTCGAGGAGGATCACGCTGCCCTTCTCGCACTCGAAACGCATGGTCTCCTCGAGACGGACACCGGCTTTGAAGTCGTACTTCGGCATGTCGACACCACGCCCGGTGTCGAGCTCGGCCAGGTGTCGATTGATCAGCGGAAGGTCCATCGCTTCCGGCGTCTCGAAGTCGTAGTCCCCGAACTCGTCCTTGGGATGCATCTCGAGGTCGAAGAAGTAGTTGTCGAGAGACATCGGGATCACGGGGACGCCCCGCTCTTCCAGTCGTTGCTTGAGCTTGTGGGTCGTGGTCGTCTTGCCGGAGGAGCTCGGTCCCGCGACGATGACGAAGCGAAGCTCCTCCCGACGCTCGAGAATGGCGCGAGCCGCCTCGTCCAGGATCGCTTCGTAGCGCGCGTCGGCGGCCCGGATGAGATCGGGGAGGCGTCCGCCCCTGATGGTCGCGTTCAGTCTGTCCACGGTGTGACACTCGTGGTCGACGGCCCAGTCGAGCGCTTGCCACATCGTCTTGTACGGGATGTTTTCGATCTCGCGCTGCTGCTGACGGCGGCGCATTCTCGAGCGATCGTGTCGGTACACGATGTAGGACTTCGCGGTGCTGGCGTGGCCGTTGTCGATGAGCACCCGCTCCGCGATGTCCTGAATGTCCTCGACAGTCGGAGGCATGTCGTCGGAGTAGGTCTTCGCGAGAGTGTGCTCGACCTGCTCCGCCAGACGCTCGGAGAGCGAGCGATCGTGGCCGCCGATCGCGGCCGCCGCCTTGTAGATCGCGACCGTGATCTTGTCGCGATCGTACGGAACAGCCTCGCCGGTCCGCTTGACGACCTGGGTGATCGCGGGGGTCATGATCGCCGAGGCGCGCGAGTCACCGAAACGACGGCCGCCTAGCGCTCGTCGATCGGGATGTAGGGTGCGTCGTGCGGACCCAGATACTCCTGGCGGGGACGGAAGATCCGGTTGTCCTGCATCTGCTCCAGGTAGTGGCCGAGGTACCCGGCCACGCGGGCTATCCCGAAGATCGGGGTGAAGAGGTCCCGCGCGATTCCCATCTTCAGGTAGACGGTGCCCGAGAAGAAATCGACGTTCGGGTAGATGCCTTTCGGACCCAGCTTCTCGGCCGCAGCCTTCTCGATCTCGACGGCAATGTCGTAGAGGTCCGTGCTGCCGAGCTCCTCGAATACTCGTGCGCCGAGCTTCTGCAGGGCGTACGCCCGCGGGTCCTTCACGTGGTAGACGCGGTGACCGAGGCCCATGATCTTCTTCTTTTCGGCGACGGCATTCTCGAACCAGGCTCGCGCCTTCGACGCGTGGCCGATCTCGTCGAGCATGTCGAGAACACGCTCGTTCGCGCCGCCGTGGAGCGGACCACCGAGCGAGCCGAGCGCCGCCGAGACTGCCGAGTAAGGATCCGCTTCGGAGGAACTCACGACCCGGCACGTGAACGTGGACGCGTTCTGCGTGTGCTCGGCGTGGAGGATCATGGCCACGTCCAGGGTGCGCGCGACGATCTCCGCCGGCTCCTCGCCGTTCAGCATCCAGAGGAAGTTGCCGGCGTGGCCCAGGTCGTCTCGCGGGGCGATCGGATCTTGCCCCTTCGCGCGCCGCGCGATGGCGGCCAGCATCGTCGCGACTTGCGCGATGATGCGATGCGCGGAGATCTCGCGCTCGCGCGCATCGGTGGCGCCGGTGCGCGGGTAGTAGAGCCCCAGGGCCGCGACGATCGTCTGCAGCGCCGCCATCGGGTGTCCGTCCTTCGGCATCGCGCCGATCATCGCGAGAAGCTCTGGCCGCACCTCCCGGTGAGAGCGGAGCGAGCTCTCGAACTCCTGGAGCTCCCCTCGCCTCGGCAGATGACCGTACAGGAGAAGGAACGCGGTCTCCTCGAACGTGCTGTGCTCGGCGAGATTCTCGATCCGGATCCCCCGGTACTCGAGGATGCCGTTCTCGCCGTCCACGAAGCCGACGTGGGACTGCGCCGCGATAACGCCGGCCAGGCCGGGGACGAAGGGGTTAGCGGTCGCCTGCTCAGGCATCGGAACCTCCGTGGTGGAACGCGCGTCAGGGGTGCCCATGGCGCAAAAGCCGGCACCGCGGCCTTCCAATCTCGCGTGAAGGGGCCCTCTCCGTCAAGCGCGGTCGCAGGGCGCCGCCCAGTGCGCTCAGACCGGCGTGGGCGCCGATCGGGGCGAGCGCAGAAGGTAGGGTCCGAGCCGGAGCGCGTCGAGGGCGAGCGCGCCCCAGGCTTCGTAGGCGTCCCCGGGAGAGCAGGCGACCGGCTCGCCGGCCCGAGCCAGCGGGCGCGCGGCGAGGGCAGGAGGCTCGCCGTGCCCCTCCAGTGCCTCGAGGACCGCGTGCAGCTCGCGATGGGCGTCGCGGTCGGCCAGGAACACGGGCTGGAGATGCGACGTCGCCGGCGCCACGCCGCACCGCTCCCGCCAGGGGCCGCGGACGACGGCATCGAGGAAGGCGGGCACCTCCGTGTGTTCGAGCTCGAGTATCTCGCTCGCGAGCTCCTTGGGGACGACGAGGGAATCGGAATCCGTCAGAGGAGCCGAGGAGGTGGGCCGCCGGAGAGTCGAGCGCGTCGCAGTCGCGTCCTCAGCGAGATCGAGTCGTCCCGCGAACCACGCGAGGCGGAGGCCCCCCACGAGGGAATCGGTGGCCAGCGAGGTCCGCTCCTCGGTGGTGAGCTCCGTGGAATCGATACCATGCGAGCGAAGGAACGTCCGGATCTCGTGCGCGTTGTAGCCGGGTCCCGGGGCCGTACCGGGTCGCTCGCGACGCGCCCCTTCACCCGCGGTGGGAGCGCCCGATTGCAGCCACACGTCGAACGCGGCGCCGATCGCTTCGGCGCCTCCGCCAGCCGCGGGGTGGATCCAGAGGTCCGCGAACCCGGCGTCGCGCCGGACGGTCCCGACGATCCCCCGCTCCGCGGCGAGCGGCCCCCCGAGCGCGAATGCGTCGGCCCCGGTCTCCTCGTGCAACGAGTGCACGAGGGGTCCGATCCCCTCGAACGGCGCCTCGAGTGCACGCACCGGCTCGAGTGCGGCGCCGCGCCCGCGCCAGAGAGACGCGTTCGCGCCGGCGCCGAGGACGAGCACCGCCGCATCCGGAAGTGGTGAGGTGTAGTACGCCCCCGCCGCGTGGGCGCGCGAGGCCGCGACGAACCGCACCGGTGTCGAAGGGTCGAGCTCTGCGGAAACGAGGTCGGCCACGGTCTGCTTCGGTCCGAGCCAGCGGCGAACCCGTTCCTTCAGGTTCGCGGTCTCGCCGGAATCGGAGTCCGGGAGATCGGTGCCACCCGCGAATGCGACGGCCGACACGTCGTCGGGGCCGAGCTTGCCGGCGCGGAGGCAGTAGGCGATCGATTCGTACGGGAAATCCGAATCGCCGAGCCGGCGACTGAATCGATCCTCGCGGGATGCGGCCACGACCCGGCCATCGCGCAG
>JALGZO010000463.1 GCA_025774865.1 bacterium
CGATCCGGATGATCACAGGCTCATCGCAGTGGCGGCGTCCGATGGCCCGAGCTTCTTCCTCCGTAGCGGAGAGGTGAACGAACGCGCGCCCGAGCGGCTTGAGCCCGCTTTTCGCGATCTCCCGGGCACCGCCCAAGGTGGTCCCGTGGTAGAGAAATCCGGGCGCCTCATGCTCCGGCAAGTTCAGACGGATCCCCGAGGAATGACCGTAGAGCGCGCGAATCCGACCGTCCACGACTTCGAACCGTCGGCGGCTCGAGCCATCCACGATCTTCATGATCTCGTCTTCCGCGTCCTCAGCGAGGATGTCTTCCGCCACGACGATGTCGACCAGGTCGTCGAACGCGACGAAACCCTCGTCGTCCATGTTGAGTCCGTACTCGCTGGGGCGGTGACGCAGAACCAGCGACAAGAACTTGCTGAGGCGGGTGGCCATTCTCCGGTCCATCATCGCTCCTTCGGGACGTCCTTCGGATGGTGGGCGTCTCGTCCAACCGGGCAGTTTATAGCCTGCTTCCCGGGGCGGCAAGGACCTCCCCCGCCAGGTTCTCGCTCGATTTCCCGGGGGGAAGCGGATAGATTCGAGGGCCGGTCCGTACCCGAGACGAGGATGACCCATGAGCACTTCGACCGATTTGACCACCGGCTTGGAGCCCCAGACGTTCCTGATCGCCAAGACGGATCAAGCGATCGAGATCCTCAAGGAGAAGGGGATCGACGTCTGGATCACCTACGTACGTGAGTCCATCGCGAACGTGGATCCCGCTCTCGAACTGATCTTCGAAGGTGACCTCACCTGGGAGTCGGCGCTCATCCTGACCGCGGACGGCGAGAAAATCGCCATCGTCGGCATTCATGACGCACCGGAGGTCGAGGAGGCCGGGATCTACACGCGCGTCATCGGCTACCGCGAAGGAATCTCCGAGCCGCTCGTCAACACCATCACGCGTCTCGACCCTCGCACGATCGCCGCGAACTTCTCCGAGAACGATCCTCTCGCGGACGGGCTCGGGGCCGGGCTCTACCGGCTCTTGTTGCGTCGCTTCGACGGCACGCTCTACACCGATCGTCTCGTCTCGGCCGAAGACGTGATCTGGCCACTGCGCGGACGCAAGCTCCCGATGGAAGTGGACCTCATCCGTGCGGGCGTGGCGGAGACCGAGAAGATCCTCGAGCAGGCCGCCGAGGAGATCCGGCCGGGTCTCACCGGCGTCCAGCTCGCGGGCATCATTCGCGGGCTCGCAGACTCCAAGGGATACGGGTGCGCGTGGACGCCGAAGATCTGCCCGATCGTGACCACCGGCCCGGAGTCGCGGGTAGGGCACGTCTCCCCCTCCGCCGAAACCATCGGTCCCGGGAGCATCGTGCACGTCGACTACGGGATCCGATTCCACGGGTACTGTTCGGACATCCAGCGCATGTGGTACGTCGCGACCGGTGGAGACGGCGTGCCCGAGCCCGTGCAACACGCGTTCGACACCATCGCCGAGGCGATCACGAAGTCGGCCGAGGCGCTGCGTCCGGGCATGCCCGGCTGGGAAGTGGACCAGGTCGCGCGCGACTACGTGAAGGGGCGCGGGCACGACGAGTATCAGCACGCGCTCGGTCACCAGCTCGGACGTTCCGCCCACGACGGCGGCGGCGCCACCCTCGCCCCGCGCTGGGAGCGCTACAACGAGACCCCGTTCCGCCCCGTCGAGAAGGGCAACGTCTTCACCCTGGAGCCTTCGATCCTGCTCCCGGAATACGGCCTCATCGCCCTGGAAGAGGACGTCCTCGTCACCGACGATGGGTGCGAGTTCCTCTCGAAGCGGCAGACGGAGCTCCCGGTCATGCACTTCCCGGAAGCGTAGCGGGCTTCGAGCGGGGTCCGCGAAGCCTACTCGGAGTCGTACTCCACCAGGTACTGAGTACGGTACTTCTCGAGCTTCGATGCTCCGGGTAGGAAGGCGAGGTTCACGACGAAGGCGAGCCCGACGACTTCTCCGCCGGTTTCCTCCACGAGCTTCGCCGCCGCCGCAGCCGTGCCCCCGGTGGCGAGCAGATCGTCGACGATGAGAATCCGGGCTCCCTCCCGGAACGCGTCGGCGTGCATTTCGATCGAGTCGGTGCCGTACTCAAGCTCGTACGACATCGCCACCGTCTCGGCCGGGAGCTTGCCGGCCTTGCGAATCGGGACGAACGGACATCCGAGGCGGTCCGCGAGCGCGGCCCCGAAGATGAATCCGCGGGCCTCGATGCCGGCGATCACCTCCACCCCTTCCCCCTTCCAGCGCTCTTCGATCAGGGCGAGCGCCTCCCGAAAGCGGTCGGGATCCTGGAGGAGCGTGGTGATGTCCCGGAAAACGATCCCGGGTTTCGGGAAGTCGGGGATGTCGCGGATGGACTCGCGGAGCCTCTGCTGCGCCACGCTCTCCACGTCGGGCCCCCGCGAGGTATCAGGTATTACTGGAGAAAACCGCCGCAAATGGTCGGGGTGAGAGGATTTGAACCTCCGACCTCCTGCTCCCGAAGCAGGCGCGCTAACCGGACTGCGCTACACCCCGACCCGAAAAACGGACCCCAAAATATACCGGCGGGGTGGCACCTGTAAAGGCACGACGCCATGGCGCAATCCGCCCTTGCGCCGCCGCGATCCTTCGCTCAGATTCCGCGGATCCTCGCCCGACTCTGGAATGTGAGCCACACCATCGACGCACCGGTCACCCACTCCCCTCTGCCGATTCTCGCTCTCCGCGGCGCCATCGGGGGGCTCCTGATGGGCCTCGCGAATCTCGTCCCGGGGATCTCCGGCGGGACGATGCTCCTGGCCGCCGGCGTCTACACGTCGTTCATCCGGGCCATCGCCGAGGTCACGACCCTGCGCTTCCGGGCGGACTCCCTGGCGATCCTCGGATCGGTGGTCGTCGCCGCCGTGCTCGCGATCCTGCTGCTCGCAGGAACGATCAAGACCCTCGTCGTCGAGCAGCGCTGGATCATGTACAGCATCTTCATCGGGCTGACCCTCGGGGGTATCCCGGTGATCTGGAAGCTGGTCCGCCCCGCCCGATCGGGAACCTGGGTGGGCGCGGCGATCGGCTTCGCGGGCATGGCGGGCCTCGCCCTCGCCCAAGCGCAAGGGACGGGTGCCGCCGGGAACGGCGCGAGCGGCCCGTTCCTCCTGTTCCTCGCCGGACTCGCGGGCGCGAGCGCCATGATCCTCCCCGGCGTGAGCGGAGGCTATCTCCTCCTCGTGCTCGGCCAGTACGTTCCGATCCTGTCCGCGATCGACCGCTTCAAGGTCGCACTCGGGGCCGGCGACACGGAAGCGGTCGTGCAGATCGGGCTCACGGTGGTGCTCCCGGTCGGGCTCGGAGTCGTCGCGGGAATCGTCGGGGTGAGCAATCTCCTGCGCTTCCTTCTGCGCCGCTACGAGAAGGTGACCCTCGGCGTTCTGCTCGGCCTTCTCGTGGGAGCGATCGTCGGACTCTGGCCGTTCCAGCAAGGGGTCGCACCGGAGATCGGGGACGTCGTGAAGGGGCAGGTCGTGACGGCGGAGACCCTCGCGACGCTCGACGCGGAGGATTGGCCGACGAAGTTCTTTGGGCCGGCGAACTCGCAGATGATGACCTCGCTCGGGCTCATCCTCGCCGGGTTCCTCGCCACCTCCATGATCTCGAAGATCCGGGGCGACGAGCCTGATTAGCCGACGAACCGCAGCGAGCCGAGCAGCAGCAAGAAACAGACGGGGAAGACGATCCGGGCGGCGGAGTCCACCCGGTCCACCGTCGCGGTACGATCCTGGCGCATCAGATACGCACCGGCCGCGACCGTGACGAGGGCCGCGGCGACCAGCACGGTCGACCCCAGCAGCAGATAGTCGATCCGCGTCAGGTACGGCAGCTTCGGGACGAGGCTACCGACCATGAATCGATAGGCGATCAGGGTCAGTACTGTCGTCACGCCGACGTTCGTCCGGATGTTCACGACGCGCGGATCGATCCAGAAGGCGATCCAGGACATTCCCACGATGAGGATCAGCGGAACCAGCATCTGAACGACGTAGTACTCGACGAACCGACGGGCCCCGATACGCGCGGACAGGCTCGAAAGACTCAACCCGGGAATGGGGTCGAACAGGCCGACCTCGACCTGGAGCTCCCCGATTTCCCAGTCGGTGATCGCGAGCTCGGCCGACCGAGCGGCCGCCACTCTCGCCGATTCGACCAGGACCACTTCGTCGACGGTGGTGCCGTAAACGACGAGCCGGATCTCCAAGGTCTGCGTATCCATGGGAAACCGGCTGAGCTCGAGCGACGAGGCGAACGTCCCGATGAGGCGCTGCCGGTAGGTCACGGTACCGTCCGGTTGGATCTCGACCTCGTCCGGAAGCTTGCTCGTGGCGTCCCGCTCGTTGAACACGACGATGTTCGGCGTCCAGACCTTGTCGCCCGGGACGACCCGCACTCGTTCCCCGGTCAGCCTCGGATCCTTCCACCTCGCCAGAATGAAGACGTCGGCCTCGAACGCTTCATCCTGGTCAATCACCTTCATGAGGTCGAGCAGGAAGAAAGAGACCTCGACTCGGGTCGGGCTTTCCCCCGGGGGCCGCTCGCTGGAGACGTCGGGGACCTGAGCGATCCCCTGGGGAGCAGCAGCCGAAAGCAAACCGAGAGACAATCCGGCGACGACGAGAGCCTGAACGCGCATCATCCGAGCCTCGGCTTAGAAGTAGTATCGCAAGTTCAGCAGGAAATTCGTCGCGGCGAAGGTGCTCTCGACATCTGTCTGCTTCAGGGTCGATACGGTCGTCTCGATTCCCAGATGGAAATCCCGACGGCCCGTGTAGTTGACGCCGAACGTGCCCGAGTGGATCCCTTTCGCCACGTCGGCCCCCCCCTCTGGAAAGGAGTCGTAGTCGTAGGCGAGCGCGAGGCCGAGCGGCACTGCCTTGAGCGGAAGCAAGTCGAAGTCTCCGGCCACGCCGCCTCGGAAAACCGTCTCATTCTCGTCCACGTCCGAAACGGCCTTCGCCGAACCGACCTCCACGAAGCCGCTCGCGCCGAGCCAGGCCGTGACAGCATGGGCCGCGGCTACCGCGGCCGAGAAGCGATGGATGTCCGCATCCTTGACCAAGGAGTTGTCCTTGGTCAGCCCACCCGAGTCGACCACGCTTTGCGCGAACCCGAAAAAGTCGAGGCCGTAGACGTTCTTGCGGGAGACGGTGCCGAGGATCGCGACCTGGGAACTCTCCCGCTGGAGCACGATTCCCTTCGCTTGAAACTCACCGCCGTACACCGACGTGAGCCCGTCGGCGAGCACTGATTGTTCGTCGATGCCGACGCGCCCGCTTCCGGAGAGCGAGAGCCGGAGCGCCCCCCACCCCAGGAGATTCTGTTGATACTCGAACTCGAGCGAAAAGAACGCGAGGTCGCCGACCAGCGTTCCCAGGGTGTCGCCGCCGGTATCGAGGAACGGAGCTTCGAAGCCCGTCGCCACCCCCGCTCCCGTCGCGGTCCGGACGTGCGTGGTGACGAACGGATCCGGAATCCGCCGCACGGGCTGGAACTGGTGTTCACCGAGAACCCGCCGCTCGGAGCCATCGGCGACAACCGACTCGGTCAGGCAAACCGCGACCGCAAGCACCAGGTTCATCCACGTCCGAACAGACATACGAGCTCCCTTGAGATATCGACGTTTCGTCAGCCTTTTCTCCACCCCTCTTCCCCGACCAGCGGTACGAATGCGCAATCGACGAGCTGCTGCATCTTCGGCTTTCCGTCCCGCTTGACGATCACGTCGAGCTTCTGAACCTCGCGATCTCCCACCGGCACGACGAGGCGTCCGCCCTCGACGAGCTGCTCGAAGAGGGTGACCGGCACGTCCGGCGCGCCCGCCGTCACCAGAATGCGATCGAAAGGAGCGTGCTCGCGCCAGCCGAGACTCCCGTCACCGGTCTTGAGAATGACGTTCGAGTAGCCGAGGTCGGCGAGCGCCTTCGCGGCCGCCCGCGCCAGCTCCGGGGAGCGCTCGATCGAGAAGAGTCGGGGCGTGAATTCGGCCAGGACCGCCGTCTGGTAACCAGAGCCGGTGCCGATCTCCAGGATCTTCTCACCGCCGGAGAGCTCCAACGCCTCCGTCATGATCGCCACCATGAACGGCTGTGAAATCGTCTGACCGGCACCGATCGGCAAGGCGTGGTCGCCGTACGCGCGAGTCCAGAGCGCGTGGTCCACGAAACGATGCCGGGGCACCTTCGCCATGGCCGCCAGGACCTTGGGATCGTCGATCCCCCGTTCCTCGAGCTGGTGTTGCACCATCTCGCCGCGCGCCGCCGCCCGCTCGGCCGTTCCATCACCGGAGAGACCGGGGCTCATGAGCGCACCCCGCTCAGATCCACGGTGGCCAGGGTGTCCCGCGCTTCGTCGTCCGTGAGGGCCAGATGGAGGGGCGTCACGGAAACTCCTCCCGAGTGAACGATGGCGAAATCGGAGTCGTCGCCGCCTTTCCACGCCGGCTCCGACCCGCCAATCCAGTAGTACTTCTTTCCGCGGGGATCTTCCTTCTCGATGATCTCATCCGTATAGGTCCGATTGCCGAGGCGCGTGATGCGGGTCGGTCCCCAGGCCGAGGCCGAGCCCGCCGGGAAGTTGACGTTCAGGATGATCGGTCGATTCGCCCAGCGGTCGCACCGGTCGGCGAGCTCCGCGACGATCCGGGCGGCACCCCCGTAGTCGCCTCCCTCCCGATCGTGGACCGACGCCGCGATGGACGGGATCCCCAGGATGTGCGCCTCGAACGCCGCCGCCACGGTGCCCGAGTAGGTCACGTCTTCGCCCATGTTCGGCCCGTGGTTGAGTCCGGACACGACGAGGTCGGGCAGGGCACCGAGCACCGCCTTGCAGCCGACGAGGACACAGTCGGTGGGGGTTCCGTCGACGGCATGGGTGTCGTCGCCCAGCTCACGGATCCGCAATGGTCGATCCAGCGTGATCGAATGACTCGAAGCGGATTGCTCGCGATCCGGGGCGACGATCGTGACCTCGTGACTGGCGCGGAGCGCATCCCCGAGAACTCGAATCCCGGGGGCCAGTATGCCGTCGTCGTTCGTGAGCAGGATTCTCAACGTGGAGCCCCGGGAGTGGGCCCGTCAAAAGCGGGAAGTTGGTCGGGGCGACTGGATTTGAACCAGCGACCTCGTGCACCCCAAGCACGCACGCTAACCTGGCTGCGCCACGCCCCGACCTTGCGAGCGCGAGAGAATCTATCGGCCTCGAAGCGCGTCATCAAGCGGAAAGAGGAGCGTGGGTCGAGGCGGGTCGCCGCGCGGCCTCTCGACCGTCCGGCCCCGGCTTTCAGGAGGAGAGCTCCCCGAGAATACTCTCCAGCTCCTGGCGGAGCTCCTTGATCGGAAACGAGGGGGCTGACTTGGGCGCCGCCGTCACGGGTTCTTTCGGAGCGGGCGCGGCGCGGGTCGTGGCCGCGGGCGCCGGCGCAGCGCCGGTGAACGGGATCTCGATCTGCGGGAGGTCCCCGCCCCGCCGATCCTGGAGCTTCTTACGCGCCCCCTTGATCGTGAACCCGTCATCGTAGAGGAGCTTCCGGATCAAGAGGACGAGCTTGACGTCCTTTTCGCGATACGTGCGGTTGCCCGCGCGGTTCTTCTTCGGGCGGAGGGAAGAGAACTCGGTTTCCCAATAACGCAGAACGTGCGGTTTCACCTCGGCCATCCCGGCGACCTCGGTGATCGAGTAGTAGATCTTCCGCGGCTGCTCCACCACGCTCTCCCGGCTCGCCCGCATTCTAGCTGACTTCCGCCTTCGCGTCTCGCCCCATCAGGTCA
>JALGZO010000464.1 GCA_025774865.1 bacterium
GTCGAGGTTCGTGAACGTGTTGTCGAGATCGAACATGAAGTCCCGCACGATGTTGCCGTGCTGGAACACGTCGCGCTCGTCCTGGCGGGAGTTCGATCCGTCGAACGTGAGCGTCGAGGGTACCCCCGGAGTGGCCGACGCGGACGCGCTCGCATTCCCGCCGAGAAAGTAGTTGGTGACGATGTACGGTCCTCGGAGCTCTCCCTCGATCGTGACGGGGGTGGTCCCGCCGTGGGAGATGTCGAAGTCACCGTTGCGGTCGGAGTCGTCGCTGTTGCCGCCCTGCACCGAGACGGTCAGGTGCTTCAGCCCCTCGGTCACGTTCGGGTCGCAGTAGCTGTGAGAGGGCGGCTGGTTCTGGACCGGTCCCTCCACCGTGCCCGTCACGTTGATCGGCACCGAGAGGTTCCGACGGGCGAGGATGTTCCCGCTACGTGCGTCGACGATGCTCTCCCAAGTTCCGAAGGGCTCGTTCGCCGAAAACACCGTCACGTAAGCCGGCGTGAGCTCCATGAGCTCGCCCTGCGGGGCAGGCACGAGCCAGAGCACCGCCGTCTGCGGCGCATCCGCGACCGGCGTGGTACCCAGCGCGGCCGCCGCGCGAGCGATGGCGTCGGTCTCGGAGATCGTCGGCCTCGGAATGACCTCGTGACCCTCCGGGAAGAAATCGGAGCCGAACGCCGCGACCTGGCCGGTCTCACTCATCAGAACGAATGCCGTGCCGCCGTGGACCGGGACACCCTGCACGTTCTGCTGGTAGTGAACGGCCCATTTGCTGCGCAGGCGCGCCACGTTCCGGAGCTGCATGTTGTTCTCGCGAACGCCTACGATGTCGGAGGTCAAGAGCAGGAAATCGCGGGCGGCGCCGATGGCCTGGGCCTCGGTGGCGATCCCGCTCGCCGCGAACAGGTTTCCCCCGTACGCCATGTGCACGAGACCCGTTCGGGGGTCCTTCTGAACGAACCAACCCTCGTTCAGAACCGCGGAGCGACCGAGCCCCGCGTTCTCGACTCTTTGTGTTTCGTAGACCGGAGAGACGATTTCCCACTCCAGCCGCAGTTCTAGATCGTGGTGCGCGGAGGGCGTGAAGGCACCGGCGGCACCGGTTCCCAGAACGCACGTCCCCAGCAGGAACGATAAGGTGCGAAGTCGACGAGACCGCATGCGGACACTCCAGCTTGGGTAACTCAGGACGGACGACGTTCGACGCGGCCGACCCTCTTTGGGGCGGCGACACACATGGCTCCGATTCTAGCCGATCCTGTCGGTGGGATGGAAACAGGATAATGGGGTCAGGATCCGCCGTCTCAGGCCCTCCAACCCGTGACCACGCTCCAGTACCCGGCGGTGGGCGCCGTCTCGATTCTCTCGAATCCCGCCTCCGACAGCATTTCGCGAACCTCCGCGCCGGAAAGCTGCTGCCCCTCCGTCCAGACCAACATGTCGAGGTTCACGAGGGCGTTCGCCAGCGGACCCGATCCGTCGTCCTCGACGAGCTTTTCGTGCACGAGCACGCGGCCTCCGGGGGCCAGCGCCGCCCAGGCCTTCGCCAGCAGCTCCCGGTCTCTTTCCCTGGGCCAGTCGTGGAGGATCTGCGAGAGGAGAATCGCGTCGAAACCCGCTGGAAAGGGGTCCTGGAACATGTCTCCGGGCCGGGGGGTGACCCGGTCGCCGAGGCCGGCGGCCTCGGCGTACTCGCCCACGATGCCGCATACGACCGGGAGGTCCCAGATGACGCACTCGACCTCCGGCCAGGCGGAGGCGATCGCCAGCGACAGGGCCCCCGACCCGCCGCCGACGTCCAGGACCCGGCGCACGTCGGTGAAGTCGACCGTCTCCGCGAGCCCCGCGGCCGGACGCTCGCTGATGCTGTGCATCGCCGCCGTGAACCGCTCCGCCTTTTGGGGGTCCGCCTCGTGCTCCGCCCAGGGATCGCCGCCGCCGTAGACCGACGGCCTTCCTTCCCGCAACGCCTCGAGAAGCATGGCCGGACTCAGGAAGTTCTCGATCTCGAGATCGATGAGACCGGCGAGGCACCCGGGCTTGCCGCGGACGAGGTAGTCGGAGGCGTCGGGCGACAGCGAATGAACGCCGGCGTCGTCGCGACGAAGAAGTCCCATGGCGAAGAGGGCTGCGAGCATCGCGTCGGTGGGGCGCGCCTTCGTGCCGAGGCGCTCGCAGATCGCCTCTCTCGCCAGGGGGCTCTTCTCAAGCAGGTCGAAGAGACCGATGCGAACGGCGGCCGCGAGCACCGCGCTCTGGCGACCGGCGATGTAGGAGTCGTACACGCGGCGATCGTCGCGTGGGAAGTGTTCGGGATTGCGCCTGGGCATGGCGGGATTATCCGCGAAGGTCGTGGGCTTGACACCCCCGAAGGCCGCACCTAGCGTGGCCGCGTGGAGCTCCTCCTCGACATCCACGGGACCGCCGCGGCCCGACTTCGATCGGACGGGGTGGGCAAGGTATGCGCGCTCCTCTCCGAGGCTGCACTCGCGGACTGGCAGGGATTCGAGCTCGTCTCGACTCGATCCGCGACGTGCCCGGCCGCCGCGCTCGCCGTTGACAAGCCGCGCCGCGGCCGGAAGAATCGCCCTCCCCTCGTCACGAATCGGAGGAACCACCGTGAACACGAATCGAATCTGCATCGTCGTCGCGCTCACTCTGACCGTCGGGGCGGGCGCCGCCTTCGCCCACTGCCAGGTTCCCTGCGGCATCTACGACGACCCGGCGCGCGTCGCCCAACTCAGTGAGGACGCCGCGACGATCACGAAGTCGATCCAGAAGATCCAGGAGCTTTCGAGCAAGCACGATCCGCAGGCGTTCAACCAGGCCGCGCGTTGGGTCGCGACGAAGGACGCGCACGCTTCGAACATCATCGAAACCGTGTCGAAGTACTTTCTGACACAAAAGGTGAAGCCAGTCGCGGCCGGGGCCGAGGGCCACGACGCCTACCTGGAGACGCTTGCCGCCTGTCACGCGGTCATGGTGGCCGCCATGAAGACGAAGCAGAAGTGCGACGCGAACGCAGCGAAGGCGCTCGACGCCGCGATCGCCGCTCTGGACGAGCGCTGGTAGCGCAGTCGATCACCGCGGCGACGGTCGCGCCGGCCGCGGTCCCGATCCTGAGAGCCCTCACGAAGCCGCCTCCTCCTCGAGCGTCGGCCGCCGATAGAGCCCGATCACCCATTCCCGGACCCGGTGCAGATCGTCGAGAATCAGGTAGGAGACCGGCACCAGGATCATGATGACGAACGTGGCGAAGAGCACGCCGAACCCGAGCGAGACGGCGAGCGGCTTCAGAAACTGCGCCTGGAGGCTCCGTTCGAGGAGCAGCGGCGACACGCCGGCGAACGTCGTGAGCGACGTGAGGAGGATGGCCCGGAAACGGACGACTCCCGACACCCGAGCCGCCTGAAGCAGCGGCATGCCCTCGCGGCGCGCGCGATTCACGAAATCCACCATCACGAGACTGTCGTTCACCACGACGCCTGACAGCGCGACGAAGCCCGCCATGGACAGCATCGTCAGGTTCATGCCGATGATCAGGTGACCCCACACCGCTCCGACGAACCCGAACGGAATCGCCGACATGATGATGAGCGGCTGCGTGTAGGACCGAAGCGGCACCCCGAGCAACGCGAAGATCACGAACACCGCCACGAGGAGGCCGCGCCGCAACGAGGCGAGGGTGTCGCTCTGTTGGCGCTGCTCACCTTCGAGCGAGAAGCCGACGCTGGGGTGATCGTCGAGGATCCGCGGCAGATCGACCCCGGTGACGGCCGCGAGGATCTCGTTCGCGTTGCCGACGTCGAGATCCACGTCCGCCGTGACATTGATGACGCGCTGACGATCCGCTCGTCGGATCGTGGAGAATCCCTTGTCGAAGCTCGCCGTCGCGACCGACGAGAACGGCACTTCGACTCCTCCGGAGGCCCGGATCCGCATCGTTTCGAGATCGCCGAGCGACTTCCGGCGCTCCTCCGGGAACCGGACCATGACTTTGATGTCGTCGCGGCCGCGCTGAACGCGTTGAGCCTCCTCGCCGTAGAACGCCTGCCGGACTTGGCGCGCGAGATCCGAGAGCGTGATACCCAGCGCTTCCGCCTCCGGCTTCAGGCCGAGCTCGACCTCGTCCTTCCCGGAGCGGAACGAGTCGGTGATGTCGAAGACGCCGGGATAGGCGCTCAGTGCATGCTTCAAGCGCTCGGCCACGGCCGCGAGGGCGTCGAGATCGTTGGACGCGAGCTGCACGTTGATCGGTTCCCCGCTGGTGAACAGCGCGGACGTGAATACGAGCTCGACCGCGCCCGGCACGGGACCCACGAGCTCCCGCCAGCGCCGCGCGATCCCAAACGCGTCGAGGTCCATCTCCTCCATGGGGGCGAGCTCGATGTTCACTTCGCCCACGTGCTCACCGGACGAGCTCGGCCCTCCCCCGATCGGACCACGACGCTGCCGATTGCTGTACGGCTGCTCGCCGACGGACGCGAGCACGTGGCGAAAAGCCCCCTCGCCATGTTCCTCCTCGACTTCCCGGCGAAGCTGCTTCGCCGCGTCCTCCATCCGCTGCACGGCCGCGGCCGTGACTTCCCGGGGCGTGCCGAGCGGCATCGTCACGAGCGCGACGACGTCGTCCCCTCGAACTTGCGGGAAGAACGTGAACTTGATCCAGCCACCTGCGACCACGCCAACCGTGATGAGCAGGGTCGAGATCCCGATGGCGAGAGCGACGTAGCGCCAGCGCAGAGCAAGATCGAGTGCGCGCTCGTAGACGTTATGGATGAACCACTTGAGACCGCGATCGAAGTTCCCCTGGAACCTCGGCCACACTGACCGCCACCCCGTGACGCGCGGATCGCGGAGCTTCACCCTCGACAAGTGCGCCGGGAGAATGAACAGCGACTCGAAGAGCGAGAACAGCAGCACCGGAATGACGATCATCGGAATGACTCGCCAGATCTGTCCCATCATGCCGGGCAGAAAGAGTAGCGGGCTGAACGCCGTCACCGTGGTGAGAATCCCGAAGACCACCGGCGTCTTGACGCGGAGCGCCCCCGCGGTGGCGGCGTCCACCCCCGACCTCTTCTGCTCCATGTAGTGGAAGATGCTTTCACCCACGACGATCGCGTCGTCGACCGCGAGCCCGAGCACCACGATGAATGCGAACAGCGAGATCAGGTTGATCGACACTCCGAGCGTCGGCAGGAGCCAGAGCGCGCCGAGAAACGAGATCGGGATGCCCAGGGAAACCCAGAACGCGAGGCGAAGCTTGAGGAACAGAGCCAGGATCGTGACGACCAGGATGAATCCCAGCGTCCCGTTGCGGAGGAGTAGATCCATACGGCTCTTGAGAACCGCGGAATTGTCGTTCCAGGTCGTGAGCGCAATACCCGTAGGCAGCTCCCGGCCGGCGCTCTCGACGTATTCTTTGATGCGCCGCGCCACGTCGAGCGCCCGCTGCTCTCCCACGCGGTACACCTGCACCATCACGGCGGGTCGTTCGTCGAAGCGCGCTTCCTGTCCCGTGTCCTCGAAACCGTCGACGACTCTGGCGACGTCGCCGATCGTGAGCCGAGATCCGTCGGGAAGCGTGCGGACGACGATCTCCTCGAATTCGCGCCCGCGGTACGCCTGGCCCACCGTACGGAGTAGCACCTCGCCGCCCCGCGTCTTCACCGAGCCGCCAGGAAGATCCAGCGAGGACCTGCGCACCGCGGCGGCCACCTCGTCGAACGTGAGACCGTACCGGCGAAGCGCGTTCTCGGAGACCTCCACCGCGATTTCGTAGGGACGGGCCACCACGACCTCGGCGTGCGTGATTCCTGGGAGGCCGGTGATCTCGTCGCGCACTCGCTCGGCGAGTGACTTGAGAGCCGCTTCGTCTGCGTTGCCGGATACCACCACGTCGATCACCTGGCGCTTGCGCACCACTTCCTGGATGACGGGCTTCTCTGATTCGTCGGGGAACGTGTCGATCGCGTCGACGATCGACTTGATCTCATCGAGAACCTCGCTCGCGTTCTCGCCGCGCATGAGCTCGGCGGATACGCTTCCCACTCCCTCGTTCGCCGTGGACGTGATCCGGTCGACACCCTCGACGCCCTGGATCTCCTCCTCGATCCGGATGCATATGCCTTCCTCCACTTCCTCCGGCGTGGACCCGGGATAGCGCACGGTGACCGTGATCATCTCCGGACGGATCTCGGGGAACACTTCCTGCGTGATTCCGGGAATCGTCAGGAGACCACCGACGACGATGAGCATCATCGCGAGGTTCGCGGCGACGTGATTCTGGGCGAACCAGCCGACCCAGCTCGTCACGGCGACGCCTCCCGACTCTCCTGGGCGACGCGCACCGGCATGCCGTCGACGGCGAGCTCGAGGGGCGACACGCAGACGCGTTCACCTTCCTCGAGACCGTCACGGATCACGACCTCTTCGCCGTGGATCCGGAGGACGTCGACGTCGCGGAAGCGAAGCTGGTCCTCGTCGTCCACGACAAAGATCCGGTTCAGACCGCGGAGTACGGCGCGCGGCAAGACGAACACGTCGGGCACGAGACGACCGACGATGTCGGCCTCGACGAACAGACCGACGGCCAGGGGCGGACCGTCGCGGTCCGCGCTGCGACCGTAGGGGTCCTCCACGCGAGCCACCGCGTGGACCATGCGCATGCGGGGGTCGATCTCGGCCTCGGTCCTCACGATGCGACCCTCCCACTCCCAGAGCCGTCCGCCGAACTCGGCACGCAACGAAACGCCCGGTTCCTTCCGGGGGCGGTCGGAGCGGAAGTCGAGAGGGAGATCCAGGAACGCGATCTCGTCCCGGGGAATCGGCAACCGAATCTCCGCTGCGTCGACGGCGTAGACACGAGCGATCGGGGCGCCGGGCGTCACGTACCGCCCGACGTCCACTGATTTCGTCCGCACGCGACCCGTGTACGGCGCGACGATCTCCGTACGCTCGAGATCGAGCCGAGCCTTCTCGAGCTCCGCCTCGGCCGAGGCGAGCGCCGCCGTGGCCTCCGCGAGCTGTGGTTCGCGCAAGACCAAGGGGTCCGGATCGCCGGTTCCCAGTGCCTCCCAGTCCCGGCGCGCGATCTTCGCTTCGCCCTCCTCCCGGGCGAGAAGGACTTCGTGCTGCGCCACGCGGGCCTTGGCCCGCGTCACCGCGACGCGGTAGTCGCGCGGGTCGATCTTCGCGAGCACTTCGCCTTTCTCGAAGAATCCGCCCGATACGAGCGTCGGCGAGACCTCGACGATTTCTCCCGCCACCTGCGAGACGAGCTGCGTTTCCGTGCGCGCGGTCACCTCACCGTGTGAGGAGACGTCGAGCCGCGCATCCTGCCGGGTGGCCGAGAGCACTTCGACGAGCGGGGGCGGCGCGACGCGACGCTGCCGTTCCGGCGTTCGCCGCGTCTTCACGAGGGCGACGAGGATCACGACGCCGAAGGCGATCACCAACAGCGGAAGGCCGATCTGCAGCGCGAGCCGACGCTTCGGGTTCACGATTCGTTCTCCTCGTTCTCCGGCTCGAGACCACCCCCGAGCGCCAGATGAAGATCCACTCGACCGTCGAGGCGGAGCCTTCGCACCTCGAGCAGCCTCGTCTCCGCCGTCACGGCCGAGCGCTGGGCCGCGAGCAACGTGATGACATCATCGAGGCCGGACTGGTACCGGGACTCCGCCAGCTCGTGGGCCGCCCGGGCCTGCGCGGCTGCCTCGGTGAGCACCGTCTCCTGAGCCGCGAGCGACCGCTCCGCCTCGAGCGCGATCTCGACCTCCGCACACGCGACGAGCACCGTGCTCGCCCACGCGGCCTTGAAAGAGCGGCTGCACGAGATTGCCTACCAGGCTCCACACCGTGAAGTCGCCCTGGAGGAGGTTCCCGAGCTCTTCGGACGTGGCCCCGCCCGCCGCGGTGAGCGAGAGGCGCGGAAGGAGCGCGCGCCGCGAGGCGCTCGTGCGCCGGTTCGCGGCGGCGAGCCGGCGCTCGGCCGCGACGAGATCCGGACGACGGACCAGCAGGTCGGCGGGTAGGCCCGCGGGAATGTCGCGGGGCGGCGGACTCAGCTCACCGACGTCCGATCAAGACCTCCAGCTGCCGGCGCGCGCGGTCGAGCAATTGCTTTCTGAGGAGCAAGAAGGATTCGGCGTTCGCGCGGTCGACGAGGGTCAGGCGAAGATCGAGCGCGGGGCGCACACCCGCTTCGTAGCGGCTTCGCACGTTCGCCGCCGTTCGCCGGTAGCTCGCGACGGTCTCCTCGGCGAGCTCCACTTGCCGCGTCGACTCGACGACCGCGAACCACGCCTTGATCGTCTGACCCGCGAGCGAGAGGCGCGCGCCGTGATACTCGGCCGCGGCCGCCTGCAGGTCCGCCGCCGCCGCCGACTTCTGGTTTCGCAGGCGACCCCAGAGGTCGATTTCCCACGCCACGTCCAGCGACACGCCGTAGCTCGTGGAACGAAAGTCGCGTGGCGGACTGAAGATGAAGGACGCCTGTTGTTGCCGCGCGGCTCGGCCGCCGGCGCTCACTTGCGGCCAGATGTCGGCGCCCGCGATGCGCGCCAGAGCCGCGGCCGCGTCGAGGCGGGCGGCCGCCGCGACCATGTCGGGGTTCTGCAGCAGCGCTTCGCGGACGAGCGTCTCGAGTCGCTCGTCCTCGAAGGAGTCCCACCAGACGACGGGGGCCGACGCGGAATCAGCCGCGGTCCACTCTTCCGGAATAGACGGTGTCGCGTCCGGGATCTCGACGGGCGGCGCGGATCCGCAACCGGCGACGACGAAGGTGGCCGCGAGAACGAACGGAAGCCGCTTCACGATCGGCCTTCCCGCGTAATCGGCGCGCGAAATCCCGCCGCGAGGAATGCGACGAGATCCGCGGTCACGGTCTCGTCCGGCTCGTTCCCGCGCGAGCGTGCCCCGGCTGCCCGCAGAGGAGGACCGCCCACCATGACGAAAGCCATCGCCCCGATCGAGAACTTGAACCGCCACGTGATCTCGTCGGGGGTCAGCTGCGGGAGAGCTCTTTCGATCGCTTCACAGAAACGCCGTCCGAGCCGCTCGAACTGGGAGAGCAGGATCTGCTGAACCTCCTGCGACGACCCCGAGTGCGCCCGGCCCATGAGCCGCCGGAAGTGTCGGCCGCCGGGATCCCGGACGAGCACGAGAGCCGGGACGATCAACGCCTCCAGAATCCGCTCGATGCGGGGCGTGCCGCCGGACTCGGCTTCCGCCTCCTCGAGGCGCCGGAGCCGGTCTTCATTGATGGGTTGGATGCGTCGGGCGAAGACCTCCGTGACGAGCGCGGTCTTGGATCCGAAGTGGTAGTTGACCGCCGCGAGATTGGCGCCCGCTTCGCGCGTGATGGTGCGAAGCGACGTCGTCTCGATGCCCTTCTCCGCGAACAGTCGCTCGGAGACGTCCAGCAGGCGCTCGCGCGTGGTGGCGGGCGGGTGGGCCTTCGATGCCGCCCGGGTGCGCCGGGATGAGTGAATCGGTTCGCGCGTGGCCACGGATCCTCCTCAAACGAAGGTTTGAAACATACGTTTGACTGAGTCGGCTGTCAACGCCGCCGGGGCGGGATGACGCGGAGAGCCGCCGACCGTTACCCTGCCCATCCGCACCTGCCGGCCAGGTTCACTCAAAGGAGACGATTCATGGGGAGGCTCTTGCTCGGTGCCCTCGTGGTCGCGCTGCACGTCTCGCCGAGTATCTGGTGGTACTCGCCGTGGGGATACACGGGGTTCGCGCTCTTCGGCACGATCGTGGGGTGGTTCCTCGCGGGGCTCGTGCTGGCACGGTTCGTGACGCCGGCGGAAGGATGAGGGAGCGGCTTCATGGAAACGCCCGCGGCGATCGGGAAGTACCGGATTCTCCATGAGTTGAAGGTGGACGCCCCGGACTCGTGCTGGGTCGCGGAGGACACCTTTCTCGGTCGCCACGTGGTCATCCGGTTGATGGCCGCGGGCACGGCCACGGAGCCCGCGGAGCATCGAGCACTGGTCGAAGAGGCGCGGCAGGCGCGTGGCTCGCATCCGAACGTGGAAACGATGCTCAGCGCGGGGGAGCACGAAGGTCGCGTCTACTTCGCTTTCGAATACCGTGACACCGGCAAGCGGCTGAGGCCGGCTGGGTGGCGAAGGTTCGCTCTGGTCATCGGCTCACTT
>JALGZO010000465.1 GCA_025774865.1 bacterium
AGAAGATCACCAGGATCAGGAAGAATGGCACCATCTGGACGAACGGGCTCGGTGCCCCTCCCTCCGGCGTGCCGCCGATCAGCATCAGTAAGGTCATCGAGCGCTCTCCTCGCCGTGGCGACAAAGGATTCCGGTTCGTACCTCGTCGAACTGGCCGGCGAGGAGGCTTTCCCGGAGAGTCCGGACGAGCTTCAGGTAGTGGTGAACGTTGTGGAGACTGATGAGCCTCGCCCCGAGAATCTCCCCGCTCTTGTGCAAGTGGCGCAGGTACGCCCGCGTGTAGCCCGCACAGGTCTCGCAGTCACAGCTGGGATCGAGCGGGCCGAAGTCCCGTGCATGACGCTCGAGGCGGAGATTCACGGGACCGTTCGCCGTGATCGCCTGGCCGTTCCTCGCGTTCCGGGTGGGAAGCACGCAGTCGAACAAGTCGACGCCCCGGGACACTGCGTCCACGATGTCCTCCGGCCACCCCATTCCCATGAGATAGCGAGGACGGTCCCGTGGGAGACCGTCCAGGGTGATCTGGAGCATCGCCCGGGTGGCTTCCTTGTCCTCCCCGAGGGACAGGCCGCCGGCAGCATAGCCGGGCAGATCGAGTTCGACAAGGGCGGCCACCGACTCCGCCCGGGCCCCGGGATCGAAGCCTCCCTGTGCGATCCCGAAGAGAGCCTGAGGCTGCCCGGTCGACGAGGTACCCTCGGTTCTCTCGAGCTCTTGCACGGCGCGCTTCGCCCACTCGATGGTCAGCCGGTTCGCGTCCGCGATGGCACGATCGTCGCTCCCGGGGACGGGAGGCACGTCGAGCGGCATCATGATGTCGGGACCGAGGCTTCTCTGACTGCGGACGACCGATTCCGGAGTGAAGGTATGCGCGGAGCCGTCGAGGTGAGAGCGGAAGGTGACGCCGTTCTCGTCGATCTCCCGCAGCTTCGCGAGACTCACGACCTGGAAGCCTCCGGAGTCCGTGAGGGTCGGTCCGTTCCATCCGGAAAAGCGTGCGATCCCGCCCGCTTCGCGCACCACGTCGGCGCCGGGGCGGAGATACAGGTGATAGGTGTTCGCGAGAACGATCTCGACGCGCGAGGCGCGCAAATCGGAGACCGCGAGAGCCTTCACGGTGCCACGCGTTCCGACCGGCATGAAAGCCGGGGTCGGGACGTCCCCGTGCGGCGTGTGGAAGACCCCGGCGCGCGCCCCGCCGGGAGCCTCCGCCAGGATCTCGAACTCGAACATCAGCGCTCCAGGAAGGTCGCGTCGCCGTAGGAATAGAAGCGGTACCCCTCGGCGATGGCTTCGCGGTAGGCATCGAGGATCCGCTCCCATCCCGAAAACGCCGCGACGAGGCACAACAGCGACGATCTCGGCAGGTGGAAGTTCGTCAAGAGCGCATCCACCCGCTGAAAGTCGAACGGCGGCCGGACGAAGAGTGTGGTTCGGCCCGCGAGCTCCCCGGTCGCGGCCGCGGATTCCAATGCACGAACGACGGTCGTCCCCACCGCGACGATTCGGCGGCCGTTCGTGCGGGCCCCCTCGATCGCCTCCCACGCCGGTTCCGGAATCTCGTAGCGCTCGGCGTCAAGCTGGTGCTCGGAGAGGTCGCCGTCCGGAAGGGGGCGGAACGTTCCCGGCCCCACGTGAAGCACGAGCCGCACGATCGTCACACCTCGGCGCTCGATCCGCTGCAGCACCTCTTCGTCGAAGTGGAGTCCCGCGGTCGGCGCCGCCACTGCGCCGGCCGCGCGCGCGTACACGGTCTGGTAGCGAACGCGATCGGCTTCGGTCGGGGCGCGGCGCACGTACGGTGGCAGGGGGACATGACCGAAACGCCCGATGACCTCGGACGCCGGGAGATCCGGGAAGTCGACTCGCGCCGTGCCGGCCGCGATCTCGAGGACGCGCACCGCGAAAGCGCCGTCGCCACCTTCGAGGATTTCCCCCTTGCGGATGCGTTTCGCCGGTCGGAGCAGCGCTCGCCAGCCGTCCTCTTCCTCGCGCACGAGCAACACCTCGGCCGAGCCTCCGCTCCGGCGACGCAACTCGAGCCGCGCGGCGATGACGCGCGTTTCATTCAGGACCAATGTGTCGTCGTCTCTGAGAAGCTCCGGGAGCTCGCGAAAACGACGGTGAGTCGCTCCCCCCTCGCGCGGCAAGTGCAGGAGGCGCGAATCGGATCGAGACGCGAGCGGCTCCTGCGCGATTCGATCCTCGGGCAGGTCATAGTCGAAGTCGGACGCTTTCACTTCTTGCCGAACGCCCGGAGCAACAAGGTCAGCCCGATCGAGACGAGGATCGAGGTCGTGACGGGCACGTACAGGCGGAATCCCGGCCGCTCGATTCGGAGATCGCCCGGAAGCCGCCCGAGCTGTCCGAGGAACGGGAGACGGGGGCCCCACGTCACGAGGAGACCGATCCCGACTAGCGCGAGTCCCGCGAAGATCAGTAATCGTCCGAGCCCCGACATAGGACGTCCCTCACGAGGAGCCCGACTCGAACAGCGGGCGCTGCTCCGCGGCCGGTCGGGGTCTGCGGCGGGACCGCCCCAGGTGCGCCTCCGCGTGTTCCGTCGCAACGCGGCCGCGCGGCGTCCGTTCGAGATAGCCCTCCTTCACGAGGTAGGGCTCGTAGATTTCCTCGATCGTCTCGGCCTCCTCGCCGACCGCGGCGGCGATCGAGTTGAGGCCGACCGGCCCCCCGCCGAACTTGTCGAGGATGCAACCCAGGATGCGGAGGTCCATGTCGTCGAGACCCTTGTCGTCCACGGAGAGAAGATCCAGGGCCGCGGACGCCGCGGATCGATCGATCCGACCGTCTCCCCGCACGAGCGCCCAGTCGCGCACGCGTCGGAGCAGTCGGTTCGCGATTCGCGGGGTACCCCGCGCGCGCTTCGCAATCTCCTCCGCCCCGTCGGGGGTAAGCTCGACTTCGAGGATCTCCGCCGATCGCGTCACGATTCGGCACAGATCCTCCGGCGGATAGAAATCGACGCGCCCGACGAAACCGAAGCGGGACCGGAGCGGGCTCGTCAGCATGCCGGCGCGCGTCGTGGCGCCGATGAGCGTGAACCGCGAAAGGTGGAGCCGGATCGATCGCGCACCCGGACCCTTGTCGAGCACGATGTCGAGACGGAAGTCCTCCATTGCCGGGTAGATGTACTCCTCCACGACTCGATTCAGCCGGTGAATCTCGTCGATGAAGAGGACCTCCTGATCCTCGAGGTTGGTGAGGATCCCGGCGAGATCGCCCGGGCGCTCGATCACCGGCCCGGATGTGATCCGCGCGTCGCCGCCCATTTCCCTGGCGAGGATGCCGGCCAGAGTCGTCTTGCCCAAACCGGGCGGTCCCACGAGGAGCACGTGATCGAGCGGCTCCCCGCGCTTCTTCGCCGCCTCGAGAAAGATCTCGAGCTGATCGCGCAGCTGCGGCTGCCCGACGAAGTCCTCGAGCGTTTCCGGACGAAGTCCGCCGTCCCACTCCCGTTCGCCGGGTCCGACGCTCGGGTCCGAGCTTCGTGGTGTCGTGGTCATCTCTCTCCTGAATGCAGACCGGGTGCAGCATGAGTTACGACCACCCGGCGCCGGGAGTCGGCAATCACAGCCGTCGCAGCGCTTCCCTCACGACGTCCTCCACGGGCGAGTCGGCGCTGCCGGGCGTCCGCACGACCCTCACGGCGTCGCGGGCGGCGCCCCGAGGGTATCCGAGCGCCACGAGGGCGTCCACGGCGTCGTCGCGTTCGGGAACGAACGCCGAGCCGTCGGCCGGAATCGGAAACTCGTCGGAAGTGGGAAGCTCACCGACCTTGTCGCGCAGATCCACGATCAGTCGCTGCGCGATCTTCTTCCCGACTCCGGAAATCGTCGACAGGGCCTTCACGTCGCCCTCCGCCACCGCCGACTTCAGCTTGGCCACCGGGAGTCCCGCAAGCACGGCCAGCGCCATCCGAGGTCCGACTCCCTGCACACCGAGGAGCAATCGGTAGAGGTGGCGTTCCTCTTCGCGCAGAAAGCCGAAGAGCGTCCAGGAGTCTTCGCGTACCGAAAGGTGCGTCAAGAGGCGCACCGACTCTCCGGGTGCACCGACGCGGTGCCAGGTGGCGTCCGTCACCATCACCTCCAGCCCCACCCCGCCTACTTCGATCACGACGCGACCCGCCTCCTTCTCCGTGAGCACCCCTTCGACGTGATGAATCATGGCGAGCTCCCGATTCCGGTCGGGCGAGCCGCTCGCGAAAGGTGGCACCACGCGGTCGCGAGGGCGTCGGCTTCGTCAGAGTTGGGTACGTTCGAGAGACCGAAGATGCGCGCTATCATATGTACGACCTGGTCCTTGCCGGCGGCGCCGTAGCCCACGGCCGACCGCTTGATCTCCATCGCGGAGTACTCGTCGAACGGGATCTCACGCTGGGTGGCCGCGAGCAGCACGACCCCCCGCACCTGGCCCAACGCCAGCGCGGTCTTCGCGTTGCGATGGTGGAACGCGGATTCGATCGCGAGCACGTCCGGGCCGTAGGTCTCGATGACCTCGACGAGGCCCTCGTGGATCACCTGAAGGCGGCTCGGGAGCGGAAGCCGGGTCGACGGGCGGATGACATCGAACGCGACCGCTCGCGCCCGGCGGGAATCGCCGTCGAGGACGCCCCATCCGGTCGCGACCGTGCTGGGGTCCACGCCGAGGACGATCATCCGACCGCTAGCTCTCGTGGGCCTGCATCAGCTCTTCGGGAACATCGAAGTTTGCTGACACGCGTTGGGTGTCGTCCTGATCCTCGAGCGCGTCGAGCAGCTTCAAGAGCTGCTCCGCGTCCTTCCCCTCGACCCGAACGGTGTTCTGCGGGATTCGCGCGATCTCCGCGCTCGTCACCGGCACTCCCTTCTCCTCGAGTGCTTCCCGCACGGCGAACAGATCCCCTGGTGCAGTCGTGATCTGGAACACGTCGCCCTCGACCGCCAAATCCTCCGCGCCCCCTTCGAGCGCCAGTTCCATGATCTCGTCCTCGTCCCGGCCGCCGGCGCTGACGAGAATCGACCCCTTTTGCTCGAACATCCACGCCACGCAACCGCTCTCGCCGAGTGATGCATTGTGCTTCGTGAGAATGTGCCGGATCTCGGCGACCGTTCGATTGCGGTTGTCCGTCACGACCTCGATCAGGAGCGCCACGCCGCCGGGACCGTATCCTTCGAAGATGGCCTCTTCGTAAGTGGCACCCTCGATCTCACCGGTGCCGCGCTTGACCGCCTTCTCGATGTTCGCGTTCGGCATGTTCGCCGCCTTCGCGCCCGCGATGGCCGTACGAAGCCGGGCATTTGTCTCCGAGTTGCCGCCGCCTTCTCGGGCCGCGGTGATGATCTCGCGCGTATGGCGGGTGAATACCTTGCCGCGAGCCGCATCCGTGGCGGCCTTCTTCCGTTTGATCGTGCTCCACTTAGAGTGTCCGGACATGGTCTCCCGCTCTCACTTCTTCGCTTCGACCGCTTCTTCTTTCTTCGATTCCGCGATCACCTTCTCCTGCTGATCGCGCGGAAGCTCTTCGTAGTGCGAGAAGTTCCGCTCGAACCGACCGCGCCCCTGGGTCATGGCGCGCAGATCCATGGCGTAGCGCTGCATCTCACCCATCGGGACCTGGGCGTTGATGACCTGCTCGTCGCCCACGGTGTCCATCCCCTGGATCTTGCCGCGCCGTGACGACATGTCACCCATGACGTCACCCATGTAGTCCTTCGGGACGGTGATCTTGACCGATGCGTAGGGTTCGAGAATCGTCGGCCTGCACTCCTGGGCCGCCTTCTTGAACGCGAGCGACCCGGCCACCTTGAATGCCGCTTCCGACGAGTCGACGTTGTGGTAGCTCCCGTCGTACAGCGTTACCTGGAAGTCCACCATCGGGTAGCCGGCAATCACGCCCATCGCGGCTGACTCGACGATACCTTTTTCCACCGCGGGGATGAATCGCGCTGGGATCGAACCTCCGACGATCTTGTTCACGAATTTGAAGCCCTCGTCGTGCGCCGTCGGTTCCATCTGGATGTAGACATCACCGAACTGGCCGCGCCCCCCAGTCTGCTTCTTGTGGCGCCCCTGCACGTCGGCCTTGCCGCGGATCGTCTCGCGATAGGGAATACGTGGAGGGTTGAGCTCCACGCTGACGCCGAACCGCTCCTTGAGCCGGGCGACCACCATCTCGAGATGCGTCTCTCCCATCCCCGAGACGATGGTCTGACGGGTCTCCTCGTCGTGGCGGAACTGGAAGCTCGGATCCTCCGCCGCGACCCGCTGGAGCCCGGTTCCCATCTTGTCCTCCTCGCCCTGCTTCGTCGGCATGATCGCGAAGTCGATGACCGGGCCGAGGAACGGGATCGGATCGAGCTTGAAGGGCGCGCTGCGGTCACACAGCGTATCGTTGGTGCCGGTCGTGCGAAGCTTGACCGCGATCCCGATGTCGCCGGCCGAGAGCTCGGACGCATCCGTCCGGTTCTTGCCGACGGCGGTGAAGAGCTGCGAGACCTTCTCGGAGCGATCCCGGCTCGCGTTGAACACCTCGGCGCCCGCGCCGAGCCGCCCCGAATACACGCGCACGAAGAACATCTCTCCCACGTGCGTTTCCGAGGCTGTCTTGAACACCCGCGCGATGAGAGGACCGTCCGCCTTCGCGTCGCGCGTCTCGCGTTCCTCGGAACCCGGATGCACGCCCTCCACCGCGCCGAGATCGTTCGGTCCGGGAAGGATCGCGGCCAATCCGTCGAGCACCTCCTTCGTGCCCTGGCCGGTCTCGGCCGACGCGAAGAAGACCGGATACAACTCGCCGTTTGCCATGCCGAGACGAACGCCCCGGATCAGATCCTCTTCGCCGAGAGCCCCGTCCTCGAAGTACTTGTTCATGAGTTCTTCGTCGCTCTCGGCCGCGTTCTCCATGAGGCTGTTGCGCGCCTCCTCGAGTGCCGACCGGAGTTCCTCCGGCACGTCAGTCTTCTGCGAGCTGCCGCCCGTGCCGAAGTTGACCGCCTCGTTGTGAAGAACGTCGACGACTCCGGTGAAGCCGGGACCCGATCCGATCGGGATTTGTAACGCCGTCGCTTTCGGACCGATCTTGTCGCGGAGCGAAGCGAGAGCGGCGGCACTGTTCGCTGTTTCCTTGTCCATTGCATTGACGACGATGGCGGCCGGCATCTTGCGCTCGCTCGCCTTGCGCCAGGTGAGCTCCGAGCCCACTTCCATCCCGGCGTCCGCCGAGACCACGAGCAGCGCCGAGTCCGCTGCATGGAGCCCCGCCATGACTTCGGCCTCGAAGTCCGGAAACCCCGGAGTGTCGATGAACGTGATCTTCTTGTCGGCGTGCTCGATGGAAGCCACGGCAAGAGAAACGCTCGACTTCCGCCGCTGTTCCTCCGGGAGGTAGTCGAGCGAGGAGGAACCGTCGTCCACTTTGCCCTGACGGGACGTCGCCTTCGCTCGAAAGAGGAGGGCCTCGGCGAGAGAGGTCTTGCCGGCCCCCCCGTGTCCAATGAGCGCGACGTTCCGATGATCATTCGGCGGGTAGGTCTTCAAGGGTTTCCTCCTGGCGGCCGGGTCCCTCGATTTTCGGAGGCAGAGAGCAGCCGAGAATACGTCCGCCCAGGACCGGGCGTCAACGGGGGCCACCCGGGAGGCCCATCCCGTCGTCGGCTGCCGCTCGCGACCGTATCCTGCCCCCCTCGGAATTGAGTCCACCAACAAGACGTGCTGAAATGCCGTTGGGAGGTGGGTTCGATGACGAAGGAGATCCCCGAAAACGTCCAGCGTTGGACTGCCAAGC
>JALGZO010000466.1 GCA_025774865.1 bacterium
TTGCGGAAGTCCTCCTGGTAGGAATACTCGACGGCGATGCGGACCCCGTCCCAGACCCACTCGCCGGCACTCGCCAGAAACCGCCTCTGCGGAACGAACCCGACCCGGTGACCCTCGCCGCCGATTACCCGAGTCACGCCACCCATGTCCTCGCTCTCGGAGTAGCTGAGGGCGATGTAGGTGCCCTTCGCTCCGATGGCCTCGACCCAACGGTTCCACCCGAATTGCAGGCCAGTCGAGACCTGCCACGCCGTCGGTCTCATGGTCACGGAACGGCCCAGACCGTCCGTGAACGTCGCGTCCTCCAAGGCCCCATTCCACTCCGCGATGAGGGAAATCGGACCGAGATTCGCCTTCACGTTCCCCGCCACTCCGGGGACGTAGCTGATCTGATCGAGGAAGGCCCGGTACTCGTGTTCGAGGAATCGACTGTCGAAGACCGTGGTCGTGTAGTCGAAGTCGAGCTCGAGGACCTTGCTCCGGAAGCCGACGGTGGCACCGAATCCCTGCCTCGAAAGCCATCCGTCGCTGCGTCCTTGGTCGAAGGTCTCGCCCCTGAACACGTACGCCCCGGCGCGAAACGGCGGCAGGGGCGAGGCGGGAATCACGAGACCCGGCGCGGGTGGCGGGGTCTGCGGCGGACGGTATCCGAGCAGACGACTGAGCTTGCCGACGAGCGGATTGATGACCTTCGGCTTGACCGGCGGCGGACTTTTCCTGGGAGTGAGTTGGACCCGCTTGGGAGTGGGGAACTCGAACCCGAGCCAAACGACATCTTCCTTCATCTCGAAAACCTCGATGGTGAGCGGATCTTCGAGAGTCAAAACGTCCGCCACCGGATCTCCGGTCGAGATTCCAAAGGGTGCGATCACGCGACCGAATGTGAGGAAGGGGACGAACTTCTGCGTGTTTCCGAGGGTGATGAACGCGGTGTCGATGTTGATTCTCTCGATCGACGCCTCCCTCTCGTCCGTGGTCGGGAACACCGCATCGGTACCGTCGTCGTACTCGAGGATGACGCTGGCCCCCGCCCAGTCATTCACGGTGATCTCGAAATCGAACTCGGCGGTCGCCAGTTGCATCACGTGTTCGACGGGGCCTTCGAAGGGTCTGGCCCATCCGGCGACCTGCTCGAAAGTGCCACCGAAGACCACGAACGCGTTGATGTTCGAATCCGAAGTCGACAGGGCCTCCTGGATGATCGCGCGGGTCGCGTCCTCCTGGGCGGCCTTCGCCGCCTCCAGCGCGGCCAGCCTTCGCTCCAGCTCTTCCTGCTCCCGGGCCAGCGCCCCGGTGGCGTCCTCGTACTCGGCCTTGGCCCGCTCGAGTTCCTCGATTCGCCGTGCGAGCTGATCGGCTTCCGTGGGCGTCTGCGCGACGACGCACGATGGCCACACGACACCGAGCACGACCCACCAGCCGGCGAGAACGAGGGCGGCCCGAATCAACTGGCGGGTGACTCCACACATGAAGAGACTCCTCTGCCCTGGGGGGCTCCCGGCGACGGCGACCGCACCGTCGATGGGATCGGTCGCCGGAATATCGGTCGGATCGGATCGAAGGCTTGAGGGAGAGCATCTCGGGCGGGCAGTCTTGCCCGGCCTGGTCCGGCGCGGCAGCATGCGATCAGTTTCGAAACGCAGCGACCGGTTCCAGGTGGGCCGCGCGCGATGCAGGATAAGAGCCTGAGAGCAGCCCGATCCCTCCGCCCAGGAACGGAGCCAGAAGAGGTGCCCAGGGGTCCAGCACCGGGGTCCAGACCTGATACGCGGAGACGGCGGCCACGAGAAGGACCCCGGCACTGGCTCCGACGATCCCCCCGACGATCCCCATCGAGGCGCTCTCCAGAAGAAACTGGGCGATGATGTGTCCCTGCGTGGCGCCGATGGCCCGGCGCAGACCGATCTCGCTCGTACGCTCCATGACTCCCACCAGAGTGATGTTCGCGATGCCGAGCGCGCCGACCACCAGAGACAAGCCCCCGAGCAGGAGGAACATGACGCTCAGATCGCTCTGCACTTCGTCGCGCACACGTGTCATCTGTTGAGGGACTTCGACCTTCAGGATCCGCGGGTCGTCGGGCCGCAACGCCAACCCCGCCTGATCGGCGATGAGGTGCGCCGCCCCGATCTTCGTCTCGACGACGACCGTACCGGGACCGGCGAGCCCGAAGTCCTGTCGCGCCGAGCCTTCGGGGATGATGACGGAGGCAAGGAGCTCCGGCTTGCGAGCGACATCGCTCAGAATGCCCGCCACCAGGTATAGATGATCGCCGATCGAAACCGCGGGAAGCTGCTCCACGCCCATGATCCCGAGCCGCAGAGCCGCATCCGGGCCCAGGATGGCGACCCGGTCGGCCCGGGTCGAGTGGCCTTCGTCCGGAAGTCGGCCGTTCTTCAGCTGGGCTCGGACCGCTCGGAAGAGGCCCGGCGAAGCCGCTTGCACCGAGAGTTTGAACGCCGTGCCGTTGACCGGATCCTTCACCGGCGACGAGCTCACCAGCGCGTCCCCAACGTCCACTTCGCTCATCGTTCCCGCGGCGACCACGCCGTTCAGGCGGCGCAGACGAGCCGGCGCGTCCCACGGAATCGCCTTCGGGTCGACGACCCCCGTGGACTTGCCGGGCCTCGCCGCGATGAAGAGCTCGGTAGCGGCGACCTCGTCGAACTGGCTGACGATGCGGTTTCCGGCCGTTCGCGTCAGTCCCAGGGTCGCCACGAGAGCGGTGATTCCGATGATGACACCCGTCACGGTCAGCATCATGCGGCCCGGTCTCGCGAACATACCCGCGAGCGCTTCGTCCAGGAGATCCCGGATCGTGATCCCCGACCGGGTTCGGAGCTTCTTCGCTTTCGCGGGGTCTTCCTCCTCGACCCGCTCGTCCGCCTCTCCCGCGAAGATCGACACGGCGGTTCGGGCGCTCTCGGCTCGGTCCGTCGTCAAGGCGCCCGACTCGCGACTCTGGCTGACGTTCGTCAGCACGCCGTCGACGATGTGCACACGCCGTCGCGCCCGCCCCGCGACCTCCTCGCTGTGCGTCACGACAACGAGAGTCAAACCCTGTCGATTCAGCCTCCCGAAGAGATCCAGGATGGACGCCGACGATTTCGAGTCGAGGTTTCCGGTGGGCTCGTCGCATAGCAAGAGGCTCGGAGAGCCGACGAGCGCCCGAGCGATCGCGACTCGCTGCCTCTCCCCGCCCGACAGGAGCGTCGGCAGGAACTCGGCTCGGTGCCCCATCCCCACCCGCTTCAGCGCCGCGAGGGCCCGCTCCCGTCGGCCGACGTGGGATTGTTTGCGGTACACCTCCGCCAGCATCACGTTTTCCAACACCGTCCGGTAAGGCAAGAGGTGGAACGACTGGAAGACGAACCCGATGCGTTGGCTCCGCAAGCCGGCCCGTTCGTTGTCGTTCAGCTCGCCCGTGTCGATGCCTTCGAACAGATACGTGCCACTGGTCGGCCGATCGAGGCACCCCAGGATGTGCAGGAGGGTCGACTTCCCGGCTCCGGACGGACCGGTGATCGCCAGCCAATCGCCGCGCACGAGCCAAAGATCCGCGTCGACGAGCGCGTCCACGGCGGGTTCGACTCCGTACCGTCTCCCGATCTTCGTCAGCTCCAACAGCGAGGCGCTGCCGCCGGCTCGCCCCGCTCTCATGGCAACCCGACGGACCCGGGGCTCTCGTACCCGATCACGACGAGCTGGCCGGGCGCGAGCTCTCCGGCGACGGGATTCACCTCCACGAAGCCGTCCGCGGAGAGACCCGGCTCGACCACGACGTACTCGAGGATGCCGTTGTTCTCGACCTGGACTCTTGACGTGCCGTTAGCGGCCAGCGAGAGGGCGCTGATCGGAACGGCCGTGACGGCTCCTTGGGTCGACTCGATGGGGATCGTGAGACGCAGAGAGAATCCGTCGAGCGGCGTCGGCGTCGGGTCGACGCGCACCTCGAAGTAGATGCGATGTCCGCCGACGCCGTACGATCCGGGCGTGCTGGCCACCATCCGCACCGTACCTCGAGCCTCGACCCCGAGAGCCGGCTCGTCGATGGCGACCCGCATACCGGGATGGACGAGGGCCGCCGCGTCCAGCGGAAGCGACGAATCGACAGCGACGTCGTTGTCAGTCACCGACATGATGGGACCACGCGCGGCATCGCCGACCACCACGTCCACGGACTCGACGCGAACGGGCGGCGACGGAATGAAGACGATCTCGTCGGCCGGCACCTGGATGCCGAGCCTCCGCTCCAGAGCGCTCAGCTGCGCCGTCAGTTCATCGACTCGGGCTGCGGCCGATCCGGCCTCGAGCTCCGCCACCTTCCGAGCGTCCAGGGCCCCTTGAATGACCATGTCGCCGGCCAGTCGGGCGGCCGCCACGCCCGCTTCCGCCTGCTCCAGTCGCGCGTCGGCCGCGGCTCGCGCCGACTCCGTCTGCTGGGGATCCAAAACGATGGCGGCCCGGCCCGCCGTCTGGGCCGCGAGCTCGGCCGACGCCACCCGCCGGTTGTGCTCGGCCGTCGCCCGGGCGGATTCCACCGAAAGCGCCGCGGCCGCGGCTGCGTTGTCCGCACCGACTTGTACGGTGGTGGCCAGCTCCAGCTCGCGCTCCAGTGCCCGCTGTTGCGCCTCTTGGTCCTTCGTGGGCCCGAAGGCTTCGAATCCCTTGGCCCGGTACCACGCCGCGACGGCCCGGCCGGTGGCCGCATCGTATACTCCGTCGACCGGACCCGGCCTGAACCCCAGCCTTTGGAGCCCTGCCTCGAGCTGGCGCACATCATTGCCCTCGAGCCCCGGGACGAGATCCCGGTAGGCCGGAAGCTCCCCGCGCAGGACGAACACCGGGCGGCCGGACGCTGTCAGCATCACGTCCCCCTCGGCGAGCTGCTTGTTTCGCACCGGCAGCGTGGTGATCAAGCCGCTCTGCGGCTTCAGGAACGACGGCGCAATGGAGATCGGCTGGGGGAGCCCGAACCGGGCCTTCCCGCGCGTCACGACGTTCGCGCTCAGGACTCGTTTCTCGACGGGCACGAGAATCGGCGACGGCGATGGCGCCGCCGTTCGCGCCGCGGCCTCCGCCGGCGATTGAACCCGCGAAGCGGCCAACCACCCCCCGGCCGCGACCCCGCCTACGAACACGAGGACACTCATTAGGCCGACAGTTCTACGTTTGCTCATGTATCACTCGGAAACCGGCTTACTTGACCTCACGCGCGAACATCTCCTTCTCGATTCGCTCCTCGATCGGATCGAAGAGCTCCTCGGCCAATTCGAAGTTCGCCAACGCGACGCGCCGCTCGTAGTCCTGGAGCTCCTCGAGCGCCGCCAGTTGATCCGCCGACATATCCTCGACCCGCACCGAACGCCCCTCCGTGAGCGCATCGAGCCGGCCCCTGATGTCCGCTTCGACCTCATCGGGATGGTCATAGTCGAAACCGGCTCCCCGCATCTCCTCGGCGTAATCTCGAAGAGCCTGCTTCATGCGAGGATCCTGATTGATGACCGTGCTCACCGGATTGTAATACGTCGCCGCCAGCTGATCGGGAGAGAACACCTGCTCAATTGCCTTGCGGGTGCATCCGCCGCATCGAGAGAAGTCCTCAGCCTCGAGGCCCACTGCGAACGTCGCGCTGACATCCTCGCCGAACAACGCGAGGTTATAGGCTTCTTGGTCACCCGGAGACAGGCTTTCGAATACCTCGATGTTCCGTTCGCCGAGTCCCAAGCGGCCCGGGCTGTATCCCGGGTTCAGCTGGGGAGGCAGGCCGGTGTACAACGTCGAAAGACCGAACCCGTACTCTTCGATGAATTCGTCCTCCGAGACTCCCGGTAGAGACTTGTCCGCCGTCATGCCTCGCCGTACGGTCGGATAGTCCACGGCAAAATACTCGAACCCCTGCTCTCGCATGCATTCAGCAATGCGCCCTTCGACCGCTTCAATGTTTTGAACGAGTTGACGTTTTGTAAGACCGAACTCTTCCGTCCCGAGTTCCTTCGGGTCCTCGGCGCGTGAATCGGCAAAGAGAACCAGCGACGCCACCACGACGGAGAGTACGCTGGAGGAAACACTCGCTCTCATTGCTTCGTAATCGCCACGAATGGCGCCTCCTCGTGTCATCGCCGGTCGCCTCCAAAGGTCACTCGTCAGCTCTTCCCAGTGTGTGACGGATTCGCGCAATGCGCTGGGTTAGAGGTTATCACTGGGAACTTGCTGAGGCAAAGTCGTTTCTTTGCCAAGGTCGTCGCTTCCGCCGCGGCGACGCGCACGTCTTGACGCGTGTCTCCAAAGTCACGAATCACAGCCACCGGGCATCATCTGCAAAGCTCTGCATGAGATTGCCATTCGTGCCAGCGCGATCGGCAGAGGAGCGGCCCTGATCGCCTGATACGCCACGTCGCCCCGGGGTCGAAGAGACCCGGCTGCGCCTCAGGCGCCCGACGACGACGGACGGGTTGACCGCCGCGGCGCCGATCCGGGAGTATCGGCGGGAATTTCCGCCAGCCCGCACGCGAGGAGCCGCATCCGTGCCCGAGCACGAAGACAGGACGCTCCCTCCCGACGATCCAGACGCGACGATTCAGGACGCCCCCCGCGCGTCCCTCGCTCACATCTCGCTCGAGGCGTCCCAGGTCATCGGAAACTACCGCCTCGTACGAAGGGTCGGAGAGGGCGGCATGGGCGAGGTCTGGGAGGCCGAGCAGGAGCGCCCGGTCCGGCGCCAAGTGGCCCTCAAGCTCATCAAGGCGGGGATGGACACGCGCCAGGTCGTCGCCCGCTTCGAGGCGGAGCGCCAGGCTCTGGCGCTCATGGATCATCCCTACATCGCCAAGGTGTTCGACGCCGGCGCCACGGAGCAGGGACGCCCCTACTTCGTGATGGAGTTCGCCTCGGGTGTGCCCATCACGGACTACTGCGACGCTCAGCAGATGAACACGCACGAACGGCTGCGCCTCTTCATTCGAGTTTGCGAGGGCGTTCAGCACGCGCACCAGAAGGCCATCATCCACCGTGATCTCAAACCGTCGAACGTGCTCGCCAGCGAACAGGATGGCACGCACGTTCCCAAGATCATCGACTTCGGCGTCGCCAAGGCGATCAGCGACAAGCTGACCGAGCGCACCATGTACACGCAGGTGGGTGCGCTCATCGGCACGCTCGACTACATGAGCCCGGAACAGGTGTCGATGAGCGGCGAAGACATCGACACGCGCACCGACGTATACGCGCTCGGCGTCCTCCTGTACCAGCTGCTCGTCGGCAAGCTGCCGTTCGATACTCGGGAGTTACCGCAGACAGGGCTGGACGAGATTCGTCGAATCATCCAGGAAGACGATCCGGAACGACCCAGTACTCGGATCGGTACGCTCGGCGGCTCCTCCGGCGCTTCCGCCGAACTTCGCCGCACTGATCGGCGGTCGCTCGCGCGCCTCCTTCGCGGCGAGCTCGACTGGATCACGGCGAAGGCTCTCGAAAAGGATCGGTCCCGCCGCTACAACAGCCCCGGCGAGCTCGCGGCCGACATTCAGCGGTACCTCGATCTGGAGCCGGTTCTGGCCGGTCCCCCCAGCCGCGCCTATCGCGCCCGGAAGTTCATTCGCAAACACAGAACCGCCGTTGCCGCCGGCGGGCTCGTGGCCCTCGCCCTCATCCTCGGCACGATCGGTTCGACCGTCGGCCTGTTGCGCGCGGTCCGGGCCGAGGCGGAAGCAAGACACGAGGCAGTCAAGACCGAGGCCGTGAATCAGATCCTCCACGACATGCTCGCCGCGGTGAGACCGG
>JALGZO010000467.1:0-7727 GCA_025774865.1 bacterium
CTGTTTCGTCACGACCACCGCGTTCGAGAGGCTCCCGCCCTTGATGAGCCCGAGCTCCCGGAGCGGCTCGACGTCCTCGAACATCGCGAAGGTCCGGGCCGGGGCGATTTCCTCGACGAACACGTCCGTGTCGAGCTCGAACGAGGCGTATTGCGTTCCGACGAGCTTGTTGGGGTAGTCGATGGTGAACGTCACGCGCAACCCATCGTGAGGGAGCAGGATGCGTTGCGTTCCGCTGTCTTGCATCGTGATCGGACGCTCGGTCTGGTAGTAGTGCCGCAGCTCGGATTGCTCGACCACGCCGGCCCGCCGCAGCATCTCGAGAAACGGACGTGAGCTTCCGTCGGGCTCGCACGGCTCCGCGGCGGAGATCTCGATGTCGATATTGTCGATGCCGAGCCCGACCACCGCCGCCAGCACGTGCTCTACGGTTCCGATCTGCACCCTACCGGAGTCGAGCGTGGTACGACGGGGATCGTCGCCGTTCTCGACCGCGTAGTCGACGCGCGCGGGGATCGCGGGACGACCGGGAACATCGGTGCGAATGAAACGAATCCCCGAGCCCGCCGGCGCGGGCACGAAGCGGACCGTCGTCTCCGCGCCGCTGTGTAACCCGACGCCTTTCGTCTCGGCGGCGGTCGCAATGGTCCTCTGGCGATCCTGGATCACGGGGCGTCCCTACCCTCTCTTTCCTTGCCGGCGCCCTTCTCGAGCGCGCGAATCCGCCTCAACAGTTCGGGGAGGCGTCGGATGGCGGCCTCGATCCGCATGGCTTCGCCGTGCGGACGGGCGGGATACCCGGAGACGGTTACTGCTGCCGGAACGTCGCCGATCACGCCTGCTTGCGCTCCGATCGACGCACCGTCTCCAATCGTGATGTGGCCGACGAGACCGGCCTGACCCCCGAGCCGCGCACCCTTCCCGATGCGCGTGCTCCCGGCGACTCCGGACTGGGCAGCCAGCGCCGCGTCCTCGGCGACCGCGACATTGTGGGCAATCTGAACCAGGTTGTCAATTTTCGTCCCGCGCCCGAGGGTCGTCTTGCCAACGGTGGCACGATCGATGCATGCATTGGCCCCGATCTCCACGTCGTCCCCGACCTCCACGATGCCGATCTGCGGAATCTTGCGGTACTCGCCTTCCGCCCGGGCGTAGCCGAAGCCGTCCGCTCCGATCACAGCCCCCGGGTGTACCCATACGCGGTTTCCGAGGATGCACCCTCGGCCGACGAACACTCTCGGGAACAGGTAGCAGTCCTCGCCCAGAGCTGCTTGGGTCGAGACGTACGACCCCGCGCCGATCTTGGTCCGGGCCCCGACGACGGCGCCGGCCTCCACGACGGCGTGAGGCCCCACCCCCGCTTCCGGCCCGATCTCGACGTCGTCGGCGACGACCGCGGTGGGGTGCACACCGACGACCTCGGGCAATCCCGGATCGAACAGGAAGAGCGCGCGCGTCACGGCGACGTACGGATCGTCGACGCGGATCGCGGCGAGATGATCCGGGCACTCCACCCCCGGTGCGACGAGCACGGCCGCCGCTCGGGTGGTCGCGAGCGCTGGCCGGTATTTCGGGTGGTGGAGGAACGTCAGCTCGTCGGCGTCCGCTTCATCGAGACCGGCCACGCCGCGAATCGCGACGTCGCTGGACCCCGAGAGCTCTCCTCCGACGTGTCTTGCGATCTCGCCGAGCGAGTAGGTGCGTTCTTCGCGCGACTTGCTCACTCCTGGCCGTCCCCGCCCTGGACCGGAGACTCCGGCGCGCTCGCGCCCTGATCCTGGCCGACACCGAGCGACAGATCGTCCAAGATGATCTTCGTCAAGTTGACCTCGTCCTCGGCCCACACGACACCGCCCGTTCCCGCGTCGAGAATGACCTTGAGGTTCTTCTCCCGTCCGACCTTGGCGATCACGTCGAGGATCTTCTCGGCGATCGGTTGCGTGAGCTCCGCATTGCGCTGTGCCGCCTTGCCGTTGACCCCCCAAATCGACTCCGCGAAGGTCTGGTAGTCAGTCCGGAGCCGCGTGAGCTCATCCTGTTTCTGGCGCAGGCGATCCTCCGACAACATCAGTCGCTGGCTCTCGATCTCTTCGGTCAGACCCTGGATCTCGTCGCGCATCTGCTGCGCTTGCTGATCCCAGTCCTTGAGCTCACGATCGAGCGTCCGTTGCGCGTCGCCGGTACCCTCGTAGGCATCGAAGATCGCCTGGTAATCCACCACCGCGATCCCCTCGGCCGCTGTGACCACTGCCGGGTACGCGAGAGCGAGCGCTACGAGGGCGGCGACCGCACAGTGAGCGGTGGCGGCTAGAGCCCGATCCCGCCGAGCTGGAAGTGGAACTCCCATCCTGGACCTCCTTCCTGTGGCGTTCGGTCGAAACCGTAGCCGTAATCGAAGCCGAGTTGGCCCACCATCGGGACGTCGATGCGGACACCGAAACCGGCTCCTCGTCGGAGATCCGTCAGATTGGTTTCCCCGAGGGTTGCCCACGTGTTCCCCGCATCGAAGAAGAGCAGGCCCTGCACCGCTTGCACGATTGGATAGCGCATCTCGGCCGTCATGATCGCCATGGAGCGGCCGCCGGTAGTGGGCAGATTCGGATTCGGGACGATGTCGTAGTCGTTGTAGCCGCGGAGACCGTTTTGCGAGATCCCGCCCAGCCGGAAACGCTTCCAGAACGGAACCTGGTCTGGAGACGTGTAGCCATGCAGAAGACCGACGCGACCCGAGAGGGAAAGAACGAACTTGCTCACCGTCCGGAAGTGCGACCGTTTCGTGAACGTCGTCAGGTAGAAGTGCTCGTCGCCGCCGAGGATGCCACCTCCGAACTCGTTGAGCCAGATCGTGGAGGACCCGCTCGTGGGAAAGAACGGACTATCGAGCGAGTTGCGCGACATCGTCAGGGTCACGGATGAGATCAGCGAATTGCTGACTCCGGTGCGAAGACCGGTGACGGGGTCGACGTCGCCGATCTCGTCCTCGAATCCCGGCTCCGCCGTGAGGCGGTATTCCGCAATCGAGTAGCGCGTCGAGATCCTCGTGTAGTCCAGCCACGGGAACGGCCGCCCGAATCGAAGGTCGCCCCCTCGCCGACTCTCCGTGAACTCCGTGAAACGGCGCCGGGTATCGAATAGGGCGAAGCCGGCCGAGAGCGGCGTGTCGAACAACCACGGCTCGGTGAATGAGAGCTCGTACTCGCGGAAGCGCCCGAACTCGGCACGAACCGAGACAATTTGGCCTTTCCCGCGGAAGTTGTTCTGTGAAAGCTGCAAGAACCCCGTGAGCCCGGCTTGCGAGTTCACGCCGGCGCCCAGACTCGCACTGCCGGTCGTCCGCTCCTGGACATTGAGCACGAGGTCGATCGCCCCCGTCTCACGGTCCGCGTTGCGGCTGTCGAGCTGGATGTCGTCGAAGAAGCCGAGCGCATACACCTCCCGCTGGCTCCGCAGCACGCGCGAGCGCTTGAACACGTCGCCCGGCGACGCCATGAGCTGACGGCGAATCACCTTGTCCCTGGTCTTGCGGTTGCCCGTGATCAAGATGCGATTGATGCGGGCGGGCTCCTGCTCGACGATCCGATACGAGACGTCGATGATGTGGTCCTCGCGCGGCGATCGGCGCGCGTCGATGCTCGCGTAGATGTAGCCCTGCTCGTGGAACAGCGAGTAGAGATTCGAGGTCGTCTCTTCGAACCGCGAGGTGTTGAAGGCTGCACCCTCTTTGAGCGCGATGACCCGCCGGATCCGGTTTTCCGGGATGACCCCGCCGTGATCGAGCTCGATGACCCCGACTCGGTAACGCGGGCCTTCCGTGACCGTGATGTCGATGAAGAGCCGGTCTTTGGTCTCGCTGAACGTCAGCTGAACATCGTCGACCGAGGCATCGACGAACCCCTCCTCGCCCATCCGCGCGATGATTCGCTCCTTGTCCGCTTCGAAGACATCGCGCTTGAAGTCGCCACCGCGCCACCACCGATCCTCCTTCGTTTCGAGCGCTTCGTTGAGAACGTCGGCGGAGACGTACACGTTGCCGCTGAAGGTGATGCGCTCCACCTGGACCTTCTTGCCCTCGTCGATTTGAAACGTCAGATCGGCTCGGACGTCGCCGCGAAGCTCCGGAGTGACCTCGGCGAGGAGATGACCTTTCTCCTCGTAAAGCGCGAGGATGTCCCTTCGGGCCTGCTCCACGTCCCTCGAGGAGACGATCTGCCCCTCCACCAGCTGGACGACCTCCGCGAAGTCCTTCTCTTTGAGCTTGTCCGTGCCTTCGTAGCGGATACGCAGGAGCGTGGGGTTCTCGACCACTCGGATCGTGAGGGTGATCCCCTCCGGGCCCTCCTCGGCGTCGATGAGCACGTCTCGGAAGAGCCCTTGGCGGTAGAGCGCGCGGATGCCCCGGCGCACCTTGTCGACGTGGTAGGCGTCCCCGGTGCGAAGGCCGAAGGACTCGAGAATCAGGCTCTCGTCGGCTTGAGCGTTCCCGAGAACGTGGATCGTGGAGATCTGCTGGGAGGACGAAGGCGGCGCCCAGAGGAGAAGAATCAGCGCCGGTAAGAGCCCGCGCCAAGCGTGCCGAAGGGTCGCCCTCCCCCACCTCCTGGCCATGAATTTCAACTCCCCCGGAATGTGATCGCCGAGACTAGCACCCGCCTCTGGGGCGGGCGACAAAAATCAGGGGATCGGACGCCGTTCGACGTCCACCGCGGAGGGATGGGGCGGGCAGAGGCCGGGCGGGCGGCCCCTCAGCTCTTGGTGACCGCCGCGTCGGACACGCTCTCGTCCGAGGCCGGTGTCTTGCGACGGCGGGTGGTCGCCTTCTCGAACGACAACTCGTCGCCGCCCTTGAAATCGATCTTGATCGTGTCTCCCTCGGAGAACGTCCCGCGAAGCAGCTCATCGGATAGCGGATCCTCGACGGAGCGCTGGATCGTGCGCCGCAACGGGCGCGCCCCCGCCGCCGGATCGAATCCCTTCTCGATGATGAACTCCTTCGCCCTCTCCGTGAGCTTCACCTTCAGACGCTTCTGGGCCACTCGCTCAAGCGACTGCTTCATGAGAATATCGACGATTCGAACGACCTCTTCCTTGCCGAGCGAATTGAAGACGATGATCTCGTCGACGCGCCCCAGGAACTCCGGATTGAACGTCTTCTTCACTTCTTCCATGAGCTTGGCCCGGATTCGCTCGTTCCCGCTCGTGGGATCGTCTTTGGAACCGAATCCCATCACGGTACCGGCCTTGATCTTTCTCGCACCGACGTTCGAGGTCATGATGAGCACGCAGTTCTTGAAGTCCACCCGGCGCCCGTAGCTATCGGTCAGCTGACCGTCGTCGAGAACCTGGAGCAGGATGTTGAAGACGTCCGGGTGCGCCTTCTCGATCTCGTCCAGCAACACGACGCTGTACGGCCGGCGACGGACCTTCTCAGTGAGCTGACCGCCCTCTTCGTAGCCCACGTACCCGGGGGGCGCGCCGACGAGTCGCGAGACGGCGAACTTCTCCATGTACTCCGACATGTCGACCCGAATGAGCGAACTCTCTTCTTCGAAGAGGAACTCCGCGAGCGTTCGGGCGAGCTCCGTCTTCCCGACCCCGGTGGGTCCGAGAAAGATGAATGAACCGATCGGCCGCTTGGGGTCCTTCAGGCCGGCGCGGCTTCGACGGATAGCCTTCGAAATCGCGTTGAGGGCCTTCTCCTGACCGACGACACGCTGCCGGAGCTCCTCCTCCATACGAAGGAGCTTCTTGGATTCCTCCTCCTCGATGCGGACGACGGGAATTCCGACCATCATGGAGATCACGGACGCCACCGACTCGCCGTCGACGATCGCCTTGATCTCCTCCTTCGATTCGCGCCAGTTCTTGTGGATGTCCCGGAGCTTCCGGCGGAGGTTCTTCTCCGTGTCCCGTAACTGCGCGGCCTTCTCGAACTCCTGCGACTGGATCGCCGATTCCTTCTCCTTGGTGATCTGGTCGAGTTCCTTCTCGAGGTCCCGAATCTCGGCGGGAATCGCCGACACCGAAAGGCGCGCCCGCGAGCCCGCCTCGTCGATGACGTCGATCGCCTTGTCCGGCAGGAAGCGATCCGAGATGTAGCGCTCGGAAAGGAGCGTGGCCTGCTCGATCGCCTCGTCGGTGATCTTCACGCCGTGGTGAGCCTCGTACTTGTCGCGAAGCCCCTTGATGATGAGCACGGTCTGTTCGGTCGACGGCGGTTCCACCATGATCGGTTGGAAACGGCGCTCCAACGCTCCGTCCTTCTCGATGTACTTGCGATACTCGTCGAGCGTGGTGGCGCCGATGCACTGCAGCTCGCCACGCGCGAGCGCGGGCTTCAACATGTTGGACGCGTCGATTGCGCCTTCCGCCCCACCGGCTCCGACGATCGTGTGGAGCTCGTCGATGAAGATGATCACGTTGTCGGACTCGCGGATCTCGTTCATCACGGCCTTGAGCCGCTCTTCGAACTGCCCGCGGTACTTCGTGCCCGCCACGACCGACGCGAGGTCGAGCGTCAGAAGCCGCTTGTCTTTGAGAGGCTCCGCCGCCTTGTTGTCGACGATCCTCTGGGCGAGTCCTTCGACCAACGCGGTCTTGCCCACGCCCGGCTCTCCGATGAGCACCGGGTTGTTCTTCTTGCGGCGACACAGAACCTGGATGACGCGCTCGATCTCGGTTTCACGCCCGATGACCGGATCCAGCTCGCCTTCGATCGCGAGCTGGGTCAGGTCCCGACCGAACTGGTCGAGCGCCGGTGTCTCGCTCTTCTTCTCGCTCGGCTTCGAAGAGCTCTGGGAGCTGCCTCCGAGCAACTTGAGCGTCTCCTCTCGCACGCGCTTGCGGTCCGCACCGAGCTCCATCAGGACGCGCGCCGCGACGCCTTCTCCCTCACGAATGAGGCCCAGAAGCAGGTGCTCCGTGCCCACGTAGTTGTGCCCGAAGAGACGAGCCTCCTCCACGGAGAGCTCCAGCACCCGCTTCGCTCGAGGGGTGAACGGGATCTCGCCGATCGTGAGCGTCCCGCCGGACGTGGGGACCATGTTCTCGATCGATTGCCGGATCGTGTCGAGATCGAGGCCGAGGTTGTTCAAAACCGTAGCCGCGATCCCCTCCCCTTCCCGGATGATCCCCAGAAGAAGATGCTCGGTCCCGATGTAGTCGTGATGAAGGCGCCCTGCCTCCTCGCGGGCGAGATACATCACCTTCCGGACGCGCTCCGTGAAGCGGTCTTGCATGGGTTCCTCCTCCTGGTTCCGAACTCGCAAGTGAGGAACGATACACTCAAATCCGGTCGACCGACCAGGTCTTAGAGGAATCGCCGCCTGGCACTGCTCTCGCCCGTCCTGCCGTCAACATCGTCCGATCCTGGAACGATCTTGAAGCGCATTCCGGCCGTATTTACCCCTGATCGCCGCCTTCGAGCTCCGAACGGACCCACGCGGCGCGTATCCACGACGCCTCGTCTCCCTCGATCTCTCGACCTTCCCTGATTCCCAGGTGCCCGGGTTGACCAAAGAACGCCAATCGGTTCAGCACCCTGGGCGGCACCTCCACGAGTCCCAGCCACGTACCGAGCCGCACATCCGACGAGCAGGCCATCAGCTGCTCGATCGTGAGGAGGCGCGCCGAGCGGAGCGTCCCGAGGGCCCGGAAGATCCGATCCTCGACGCGACGCCATCGCACCCCGGACGAGCGGAGCCGCTCGCGTGCTTCCATCTCCAGCTCGA
>JALGZO010000467.1:7733-8589 GCA_025774865.1 bacterium
CGACGGCCTCCAGCTCCTGCGCTCCCTCTTCCTCGGTCCGGCCCAGCGTGCGCTGATTCGAGAGCTGATAGAAGTCGCCCAGCGCGTGCGAGCCCTCGCCGAACCAACCGCGAACCGCCATCCCCATCTCGTTGACCGCGCGGTGGATCTTCTTGATCTCGCCGGCCAGTACGAGGGCCGGGAGGTGGATGAGGACCGACGCGCGAAGGCCCGTGCCCGTGTTCGTCGGGCACGCCGTCACGTACCCGCGCTCCGGCGACATCGCGTAGTCGAGGAACTCCTCGAGCTGCTCATCCAGCGCCACCGCGCCTGCGAGCGCCATCTCCAGGTTCAACCCCGACTCCACGCTTTGGATCCGGAGATGGTCCTCCTCGTTGATCATGGCGCCGAGGGTCTCTCCGTGGACTACGGCAACTCCGCGCGGTCCGGATCCTCGCGCGAGATTGACGCTCGCAAGGTGGCGCTCCACCAGCACACGACGATGCTCCGCCGGCATGTCGTCGAGGTTCCAGACCTCGCCGCCGGAGAGCCCGACGGTCGAGCTCAGCGCTTCGCCGATGTCCTCGAACATCGCCGCCCGCTGCCGGTCGTCGGCGCGATGCGGAAACGGCTGGTTCCCGATGTTGCGCGCCAGCCGGATCCGGCTCGAAAGAACGACATCCGCTTCCGGCCCGGTACCATCCATCCAATCACCGAGATGCGACGCGAGCTGCTCGACCGTCATGGTGATCCCTCGGGAGGCTCTTCTTTCGTCGCGGGTGGGTGCGCCTGCCGCAGCCGGTCGCGGAGGCGGGCCGCCTCCTCGAAATCCTCGTTCGCGATCGCGCTGTGCAGATCTCGCCGGAGTCCGTCGACA
>JALGZO010000468.1 GCA_025774865.1 bacterium
GCCGTCGCGACGACCGCGGCGAGTCCGGGGCGCCCCCGGCGGACCGCGAGCCAGGCGCCGGCCACCACGAACGCAGGGACGAGAAAGCCGAACTGCGGTTTCGTCAGCGTGGCGAGCGCCGCGAGCGCGCCCGCGGCGACATTCCCGGCGCGCCCGCCCCGAAGGAGCATGACCGCTCCCGCGAGGCCGAGCGTCGTGCCGAGCGTCTCGGGCAGAGCGAGCCGGCCGAGCTGGCTCCCGGCGAACGAGACCACCCAGAGCAGCGCGGCGATCCGCACCGCCCGCTCCGCGGCGGAATCACGCTCCCGCCGCCCCGCCGCGAGCAACAGCCACAGTCCCGCCGCCCCGACCGCGATCGACGCGAGACGCGCCGTCGCCAAGCTCGCCCCGCCGATCGAGAACACCGCGGTCATCCACAGCGTGAATACCGGGCTCACCCAGAAGAGGTCGAAGCCGGTGCCGAGCCGGGATCCGAATCGAACTGCCTCGCGGGCGTTCGCCGTCCACCAGCCTTCGTCGAAGACCGAGAATGCGACGTCTTGGTAGTGCGAGACGAGCCGGGCGGGCGGATCCGCGGTGAGCGCGAAGAGGCGCAGCGCGAGGAATCCGAGGACGAGCGTCACGGCGAACGGGCCGAACCGCATCGAGTCGATCCATCTCATGAGAGGGTCCGCTCGAACGTCTCTCTCGCAAACCGGATACCGCCGTGCGCTTCCTTGAACGCAGCGAGTCCTTCGTTGAGCTCGCCGCCGATCGACGACGTGCCGAGGTCGAGCTCCTTCAGGGACGCGGCGACCGCCCACTCGAGCGCCCGCAGCATCACGAGGTTCGTCGCTCGCTGCCGACGGTGATCGCGGTTCTGGCAGAAGTAGAACGAGAGCCCGACGCGATCGTTGACGGCGAGAAGCCAAGCCCCGGCGACCGGAACGCCGTCGTGGCGCGCGAGGAGAATCGTCTGCTTCGGACCGAGACGTCGAACGAGATCGGCGAGTTCTTCGACGGTGTGAACCGGCTCCATTCCGAAGGCCGCCCGGTCGGCCACGAGCAGGTCGTGGAACGCGGTCGGGTCTTCCTCGACCCCGACGACCACGCCCTCCCGCTCCGCCTTCGCGACACCGCGGCGCGCGGACCCGGCGAGGAGATCACCGGGTCGCCGGGTGAGGGGCACGGTGTGGGAGATGTCGGACGCGATGCACTCGAAGCCGGACGCGAGCAGCGCGCCGCGGACGATGGCGTCGCCGCCCAACTCGTAGCGCGGCGGCGGCGGGGTCGTGCGGAGCCGTTCGTATCCTCGCGTGCGCGCTTCGTCGACGAGCGCCGCGACGGCTTCCGCCGCCCGCGCGGTGGCCACTCCCTCTCGCAGCACCGGCCCCCCGAACGACGCGCCTGCGCCCGACCACCAGGTCGTGCCGTTCGCGGCCGCCGGCCAGAGGAGGATCGGGTGACCGTCGTCGCCCGCGATCTCCGCGTGATCCCACGCGAACCGGCCCTCCGGGTGATAACCCAGGAAGTTCCTCGTATGGAAGAGCGTCCCGTTTCGACTCGAGGCGACGAACGCGTCCCAGGTTTCCATGTCCATCATGGAGGACCACCCGCCATCTCGAACTCGACACCGGTCGGCAGCGTGGTCCGGAACTCGCGGGCGAGCGGCTCGGCGCGCGCCCGCGCCGCCTCGTCGAGAGCGAAGAAGGTCACCTTCGGCTGTGCAACCGTGACGAGCTTGCGCCCCAGGCGGAGCGTGCCGATTTCGCTCCAGCTCTCCGGGACATCCCCGAACCAGGGCGCGTAAATCATCGCGAGCTTCGCGTTCTTCGCGCGCGTCCGCTCGGCGACCCACGACCAGTCCCCGCCGGCGAGCCTGGCCTCGAGCGCCGGCCGCGAGCCGAGGCCCCACAGGTCGAGGACGTGTTCGTCGTTCCGGAAGGAGACCCAGCCGAGATCGTTCACGGCCACGGGCGCGCGCCAGTAACGCGTCGCGAAACGATGCATCTGGTACTGCTGCTCGTAGATGTTGTTGGAGCCGACCGGCAGAGTGTACAGCGCGTGCACGTAGGGGAATGACGCGGCGAGCGCGATCACGGCGAGCGCTCCGACGCCGGCGAGCCGCGGACTCCCCTCGACGAGCCGCACGATGCGGTGACGCTCGACGTGGACGAGCGTCAGGAGCACCGTGACCCAGATGTAGTTCTCGTAGCGGTGATACCAGCCGAATCGCCCCACCAGGAAGTGGAGCGCCACGGCCGCCGTCCCCCACGCCGCCAGGGCCCGGTTCCCGGAGCGGCCGACGGCTCGGAATAGAAGAGCGGCGCCGGCGACCGCGAGCATCCCCCCCTGCCGATCCGCGAGTCCGACCGAGACGTTGCCGGCCAGCGAACGAAGTCGTCCTCCGGTCGCTACCGGATGGGATTTCGCGATCACGGAGCTCGGAACGAGGCCGAGCTCCATCGAGCTCAGGTAGAGCGCGAACGCACCGAGGAAGGCCAGGAGCACCCCGCCGGTGACCGCGGCGGTCCTGCCGTGTCCGCGGGCCATCAGGTAGACGAGAGCCGGCCCGCAGAGCGCGAGCAGTTCGAAACGGACGAGCGGGCCCGCGACGAGAACCACGGGCAACCAGGGAAGCACCGTTCCGGATCGCGACTCCCGCATCAAGCCCCATACGACCGCCGTCGCCAGGAGGAGCTGCAGCGAATGCTCCATACCCGTGAACGCCATCCCGGTCAGATTGCCCGCGAGCACGAGCAGAAGAACGAGCCACGGGGCCGATTCCGCCACTCTGCGGTTCCCGACCGGATCGAGCGAGAATCGGATGACGCGCGCGAACAGTCCGATCGCGAGCAGGGAGACGAACAGGTTGACGATCAGCGGAACGTATTCGCCGACGGTCGCGCGGGCGAACGGCACCAACAGAAAGGGCCACGCGATGCTCGAAGACGGCGCCGAGAACTCGTCGGCGTTCACCCCGTAGTGACCGCGGGTGAGGTTCTCGGCGACGGCGAGATGGATGTAGGGATCGTCCAGCGTGTAGAGGAAGCGTCCCTCGTTGAGCCGCAGGACGAGAAGCATCTCGACCAGACAGATCCCGAGGAAGATCGCGGCGGGGATCCCGATCTCAGAACGCGGGAGCCGACCCGGCGGGTTCATCCCGCGGGAGGGCCCGCCGGCGACCCTTCTCCGACGAGCGTGAACTTCCCGTGCATTCGGAGATCGCGCGCGACTCTCTCGAACGCGTCGGGGGATTCGTCGGCCTCGTAGGACGCGGACAGAATCTCCACGGTCCCGGTACCGGCGCCGACCACGAGGCGCCCGAGGTCCGGCGACAGAACGCCCGGCCCCGCGCCCAGCGCGCTCCTCGGGCGTACCCTCCAGACGATGACCCGCCTTCCGGCGAGCTCGGTGAATGCTCCCGGGTAGGGGCGCGTGAGCCCACGAACCCAATTGAAGACCGTGCGCGGGTCGAACGCCCAGTCGATGACGCCGTCCTCGGGACGACGTTGCGGACCGTAGCTCGCGCCCTCCCCGGTCTGGACGATCCGCGGGGCCGTACCCGCGGCCAGCCCGGGCAGGTACTCGGACAGGAGCCCCGACGCCGCCTCGACGAGCCGCCGCCGCACCGTGCCGGCATCGTCTTCGTCGGTCAGATCGAAGGGCCGTTGCCCGACGATGTCGCCGGTATCCGTTCCTTCGTCGAAGTAGAAGAGCGTGGGACCGGTGCGGGGCTCGTCGCGAATCAGCGCCCAATTCACGGGGGCGAAGCCGCGCAGCCGCGGCAGGAGCGACCCGTGGATCCCGAGACATCCCTTCGGCGGGATCGCCAAGACCTCAGGCGGCAGGATCCAGCGCCACCCGATGGCGAGCAGGATCTCGGGCTCCAGACTCTCGAGCTCGTCGACGGCATTCGCGGTCCGGAAGCGCCGGCCGCGGATCGTCGGCAGCGAGCGGTCCGCGACGATGCGCGTCACATCGTCGGCCCAGTCTTCGTGCTCACCCGGCGCGAACGCGCCGACCCCGACGATCTCGTGCCCCGCGTCGTGCACGACCTCCAGACAGCGGGCGCCGATCTCCTGGCTTCCGAGGAAAACGACCCTCATTCGCCTTCCCCGGGACGGGCCAAGGGCGGAGAAGACCCCCGAGCGGCGTCCCACCGGCGCCAGGTCTCCTCGGGCACCCGGATCTCCTCCCCCGTCTCCAGCGATCGGGCGACGACGACTCCCTCTTCGCGCCGCACCTCGGTCGCGAGCCTGCCTTTCACCGTCACGAATCCGACGATCCGCGCCGGGTTCCCCACCACGAGCGCGTGCGGCGGCACGTCCTTCGTCACGACCGCGCCGGCTCCGACCATGCAATACGTGCCGAGCTCCAGACCGCAGACAATTGTGACGTTCGCCCCCACCGAGGCGCCCTGGCGGACGAACGTGGGAACGACGTGCCATTCGGGGTCGAACGCACGCGGATAGAGGTCGTTCGTGAACGTCATGTGCGGCCCGAGGAAGACGTCATCCTCCACGGTGACGCCGTGGTAGATCGAAACGCCGTTCTGGATCTTCACGCGGTCGCCGATCACCACCGTATGATCGATGTAGACGCTCTTCCCCACGATGCATCCCTTGCCCACGATGGCCCCCTCCCGGATCTGCACGTTGTTCCAGACCTTCGTGCCGGCGCCGAGGGCTGCGGAAGGATCCACGTCGGCGGTGGGGTGAATGAAGACGTCGCTCATGGGTGCGCCCGAATTCCGACGGTCGCTCCGCGCGACCGCATCGAAGCGTCCATCGCCTCCAGGACGGAGAGAACGCGGATTCCGTTCTGGGCGTCCGTACGCGGCTTGGTTCGATCCCGAACACACTCCAAGAAGTGCTGGGCCTCCACCTTCAGCGGCTCACCGATCGGTACCGGCGGAATCCGGATGTCGCCGATACGCTCGGCGATCGCGTCCTGGAAGCTCTCGTAGTGCTCCGTGGTATCGATGCCCTTGTCGATGATGCGAATCTTCTCGACGGGCTCCATGTCGTCGAACACCGCCATCCTCCGATTGCCCACGAGGGTGACGCGACGGACCTTGTGGGGGTCCAGCCAGCTGACGTGGACATTCGCCACCACCCCACCTTCGAACGTGATCGTCGCGAACACCACGTCCGGAAGACCCGGACGAAGGTAGCTTCCTCCCTGCGCGGAAACGTGGAGCGGCACCGCGTCCGTGAGGAAGCGGATCGTCGAGACGTCGTGCGGCGCCAGGTCCCACAGAGCGCTCTCGGCCGCCCTGACCTTTCCGAGGTTCACCCGCGTCGTGTAGAGGTAGTAGAGATCGCCGAGCTCACCGCCTCGGACCATCTCACGAAACCGCATGAGACCGGGGTGGTATTCCAACAGGTGTCCCACCATGAGCACGCGCCGTTTCGCCTCGGCCTTCTCGGCGAGCGCGATCCCATCCTCGACGGAGAGCGCGAGTGGTTTCTCGACGAGGACGTCGATCCCGGCGTCGAGCAGCCGGCCGGCAATCTCGAAGTGAGTCGAAGCCGGCGTCGCGACGACGACCGCATCCACCCCGGCGTCCAAGAGCCCGTCGAGCCCGCGGAACAGATCGATGCCGGGATACATCGAGCCGGCGGCCTGCAGTGCTTCCGCCCGCGCATCGACGATGCCGATGACCTCGCAGTCGGGCAGCCCCCTCAGGACCCGGACGAAGTTCGGGCCCCAGTAACCGAATCCGATGACACCGACGCGGATCAACAGAGGTCCCGGAAGGGGGAATCAGCGAGGGCCGGAGGCCGAAACACCTTATCGTAGGAATCGGGCGATTTCCGTGTCAACGTCGGATACCCGTCCGCGGACCGCCGGGCCCCCGACGCCGGCTCCCGGCCCAATCCCAGACCGCGAACTCCCGCCGGGCGCCTTCGTTGGGGTCACGAACGCCCCCCCCGACGAAGTGGGCCCCGAAGACTACCCCCGCGGTCAGACTCCAGTTGCCGTCGATGTCGGCCGCACCCCCGAAACGGAGAGGCCGCGTCCGGTCGAAAGCGAGCCCGAACCAGTGCTCCCGGTCACCGGCCTCGAACCGCGCGTCGTACGTGACGTGGCCGAGAAAAGCCGCCGGACGCCACGCCGCGCCCAGTTGCCACGTTTGACGCGACTTGACCCCCTGGGTCTCGGGCTCGAACAGGTGAGTGCCGGCCGCCGCCAGTCGCCATTCTCGGCCCACCGGCAGCACGGCCCCCACGCCGCCATCCAGCGACGAGTCTTCTCCGCCGCGCCACTCGATTTCGACGCCGAACATGAGACGCGCCACCGGGAATCTCTTCCCCACGGCGAAAGTCCAATCAGGGACCCCCGCCTCGTCCGCGAAGTTCCACTGGAGGCCGTAGGCGGCCAAGGGCATGGCCGCCACCACGCTCAGGCGTCGCACGTCGCCGATCCGGAGTTGATCCTCTTCGTACCAGACGACGTCCGCGGCCGCGGTCGGCGCGTTGTTCGCGCCGATCGCGGCCGGGTTCACCCACAGCGCACGCGCGCCCTCCTCCCCCGCCACGGGCCGGAAACCGCCGAGGAAGGAATGCGCCGCCTCGGCCTCGGTCGCGGCGGCGACGATCCCGGCGATCACGAAGATCCATCGACCCGTTCTCATCCGTGTTCCATCCCGTGGTAGGTGATCATCTTGGCGGTGAGTCGTGCCGCCGCGAAATCGGAGACCTGGGAACCTGCCCGCGGCGCGAGCTCGACGAGGTCCATCCCGCGCACGCGTCGCTGCGCGAACACCTCACGAAGAAGATCGAGCACGTCCCACCAGTCGAGCCCTCCCGGTTCCGGGGTCCCCGTCGCGGGAACGATGGAAGGATCCAGGCCGTCGACGTCCACGGTCACGTAGACGTCCGCGCCGAGCTTCGACACGATCTCGGCCGGCGTCACCCGTGAGGCCGTGACATCCCGCGCCGAGACGAGCGTGAGCTCATCCGCTCCTTTCGCGAATGCTGCTTCCGCCGCCGACAGGCTACGGAGGCCGACGACGGTGAACGGTCCCCCTTCGAAGACACGACGCCCCACGCACGCGTGAGAGTAGTCGTCTCCCTCGTAACGGTCGCGGAGATCGGCATGAGCATCGATCGAAAGCACGTGCGTGTCCGGGTGAGCACCGCGGACGGCCTGCACCGCCCCGAGCGTCACGGAGTGCTCACCTCCTACCACGAACGGAACCCTGCCGTCCGCGACTACCGGAGCGACCGCCGCCCGCACGCGCTCCGCGTACCCACGGGCATCGACGTCTTCTGCCGAGATTTCGGAGCCGAGCGCGAAGGAGAGCCCCTCCAGCTCGACGCCCGTCTCGTCGTCGAAGGTCTCCACCTGGAGGGACGCTTCGAGGATCGCCCGTGGGCCCTCCGCTTGCCCGCGCCCGTACGACGCGGTCCCGTCGAACGGCGCCGGCAGGAGCACGACCCGGGCTTCTTCCACCCGTCCCCCCGACCGGGACGACACCCCGGCGAAGTTGCGTATTGGCTCCGGCAAGATCTCCTCCGGCGGATACGGGTCGCGGGCATCATCCCCGAACGAACCGGACCTGCCAACCCCGAGCCACTGCCTCCTTGATACACTGTTACGGCGATCGAACGATCGTCTCGTATACTCGCTCCTCGCGATGGACACGAGTCCCACGCCAAACCGGATCTCGCCGGCATGCCGATCTCCACGACCTCGCGCCCCAACCCTCTCGGTGTCGGACTGCGCCGGGTGGCCGCGCTCGCGCCGTTGATCCTCGGTGTGGCCGCGCCCGGTCGCGCCGCGGAGCTCAAGGTTCCGCTCGACTACGCCACGATCGGGGACGCTCTCGCCGCC
>JALGZO010000469.1 GCA_025774865.1 bacterium
GGGTGCCGTCACCGTAAACGCTGATCGGCCCGTTGCTGATCGCCTGCTCCACGAACCGCGGTACGACCATCCCGTAACGGCCACGTTGCCGGGGACCGCAGGTGTTGAAGATGCGAACGATCGTCACCGGGAGATCGCGCTCTTCGTGGTATCCGATTCCGAGAATCTCGTCGACCGCCTTGGCGGTGGAATAGCTCCAGCGGTGAATCGTGGGAGGTCCGAGGAGCCGGTCGGCGGTCTCGTGGAACGGTACGTCCATCGATTTTCCGTAGATCTCGGACGTCGAGAACAGAATGACCTTCGTGCCATGGCGGTCCGCTGCTTCGAGGACGTTCTCGGTTCCGCGCACGTTGACTCGCATCGAGTAGAGAGGATTCTCGATGATGTACTTCACTCCGACGGCCGCCGCGAGGTGCAGCACGACGTCCGCTTCGCGCACCAGCTCCTCGACGATGTCGAGGTCCAGCACGGAGAGATAGACGGCACGGAACCCCGGCTTACCGACGTGATGAGCCAGGTTGTCACGCCGGCCGGTCGACAGGTCGTCGAGCACCGTGACGTGGTTCCCGTTCGCGATGAGTCGATCCGTCAGGTGCGAACCAATGAAGCCGGCGCCGCCGGTCACGAGAACGTGCATGAAACCGTTCCTTCCTTTGCCTCGGCCAGACTCCTCGGGACCGGGCTCCCCCTGCCGGGGGAACTCGCCCGCTTCTCCATCGGCTTCTCGGGGCGCCCGCCCGAGCCTTCCGAGCCCTCTGGGCTCAGTACCCCGCCGCCCGGAAGAACTCGATCGTCTGACGAAGGCCTTCCTTCAGCGAGACCCGGGGTTCCCACCCGAGCTTCTCCTTCGCGTGGGAGATGTCCGGCTGGCGCACCTTCGGGTCGTCCGTAGGCAGCGGCTCGTAGGTGAGCGTCGACTTCGACCCCGTCAGCCTCAAGACCTCCTCGGCGAACTGCTGGATCGTCATCTCCGCCGGATTCCCCACGTTACACGGCTCGCTCAGATCGGAGAGGAGAAGCCGGTAGATCCCCTCGATCAAGTCGGATACGAAGCAGAACGAGCGCGTCTGCGTACCGTCGCCGAAGATCGTGAGCGGCTTGCCCGCGAGCGCCTGGGTGATGAAGGCCGGGACGACCCGGCCGTCGTTCGCGCGCATGCGTGGGCCGAAGGTGTTGAAGATGCGCACGATCTTCGTGTCCACACCGTGGGAGCGATGGTACGCCATCGTCAAGGCCTCACCGAAGCGTTTTGCTTCGTCGTACACGCCGCGCGGGCCGATCGGGTTCACATTCCCCCAATAATCCTCCTTCTGAGGGTGAATCAGGGGGTCACCGTACACTTCGGACGAGGAGGCGATCAGGAACCGCGAGCCCTTTTCCCGGGCCAAGCCGAGGGCCTTGTGGGTCCCCAGCGCGCCCACTTTGAGGGTCTGGATGGGCAGCTCCAGATAGTCGATCGGTGACGCCGGCGACGCGAAGTGCAGGAGAGCGTCCAGCGGACCCGAGAGGAAGATGTACTCGGTCACGTCGTGCTTGATGAACTGGTACCTCGGGTTTCCCGAGAGATGCTCGACGTTCCGGATGTTGCCAGTGACGAGATTGTCGAGGCCGATGACCTCGTGCCCCTCGGCCAGCAGCCGATCGCAGAGATGGGAGCCGAGGAACCCGGCCGCGCCGGTCACCATGACTCGCAATCATCACCCTCCTGCCGGAGAAAAGCGCTGGCGGGACTGCGGAGCATAGCCGGGATCGGGAGGACCCGCAAGACGGCCCCGGCCGACTTTCGGCTTGCGTGGCCGGACCTCGCAGCCTTGAAATGGGGGCGAACCGGCCGTCAACCGCCCCGGAGGGACCCCATGTCGATCTTCGACGAGATCACGTCCCAGATGAAGGACGCCCTGAAATCGAAGGATTCGCTTAGGCTGTCGGCTCTCCGCAACATCCGCGCATCCTTCCTCCACGAAATGAAGAAGGACAACTCGAAGGAGCTCGCGGACGAGATCTGCGTACAGATTCTCCGTCGGCTGGAGAAGCAGAGGAAGGAGAGCATCGCGGCGTTCGAGCAGGGCGGACGCGACGAGCAGGCGGCGGCGGAGCGGTCCGAGCTCTCGATCGTCCAGGAGTTCCTGCCGAGCCTGGCCGACGAGGAGACCACGCGGGCATGGGTGAAGGAGGCCGTCGAGGCGGTCGGCGCCTCGAGCCCGAAGGACATCGGTTCGGTCATGGGCAAGCTCATGGGCTCGCACAAGGGTGAGGTCGACGGGGCGCTCGCGAACCGGATCCTGCGGCAAGTTCTGGCGGAGTGACGCTCTTCAGGCGTTCGCGTACTTCTCCCCGAGCCACCGACAGATTCCCTCCAGACCATCGACGTCCGCGGAGCCGAAAGCCCCGAGGGTGCGCGAGTCCACGTCCAGCACCGCCATGAGACTTCCGCCGGGGCGAACCACCGGCACGACGATCTCGGAGCGAGTGTGTTCGTCGCACGCGATGTGTCCCGGAAACTCCCGCACGTCAGCGACGACGACCGTCCTCATCTGGGCCGCGCAGGTCCCACAGACGCCACGGCCGGACTCGATCCTCTGGCATCCCAGCGTCCCCTGGTAGGGTCCGACGACGAGAAGGTCCGCGTCGGTCACCCGGTAGAACCCGGTCCAGTCGAAGTGGTCGAACGCGTGGTGGAGCTCGGAGGCGACGGTCGCCATGGCCGCGACCCAGTCGGTCTCGCCGTCCAGCAGCAGCTCGAGCCGCGCGAGGGCGTCGGCATAGACCCGTGCCCGCTCGGAAACGCCTCTCATCCGGTCATCCGGCCCACGGTCACCTCGAGGATGGGCGGTTCCCTCCGATTGTAGCAGAGGGGGCTTTGAAGTCACGGAGGGCTCGGATTGTTCGCAGAAAGGGAAAGGGGGTACCGTGGGGGCGCCGAGGCAGTGGACCGAAAAGTACCGGGTTCGGATGCCGATACACGGGGAAACCGCCCGAGTGCGGTGCCGTGACGGCCCACCGCCTCCCCCGTCCTTGAACGACCTTCGAGGTAGCAATGACCGAGTCACCGACATCCACGCGAGACGAAGCCCGCGAGCTCGCGGAGGACTCCCGGGAAACCGAGTGGCAATCCCCGAGCTTCGCGTCCGAGCTTTTCCTCGGACGATTCCAGCCTGATCTCATCCACGAGTTTCCGGAGCAGGACCCCCAGGACCGCGCGGAGGGTGATGCCTTCCTCGCGAAGCTCGAACAGTTTCTCAAGGAGAACGTCGACGCGGAGGCGATCGACCGCGAGGAGCAGGTACCGCCGGAGGTCATCCGCGGACTCGTCGACCTCGGCGCGTTCTCGATGAAGATCCCGAAGGAGTACGGTGGGCTCGGCTTCTCACAGCTCAACTACAACCGGGCCGTCGCGCTGGTGGCGAGTCATTGCGCGTCGACGGCCGTCTGGATCTCGGCGCATCAATCGATCGGAGTCCCGCAACCGCTTCGAATATTCGGAACCGATGAGCAGAAGACGCGCTTCCTCCCCCGCCTCGCCAGCGGCGCGATCTCCGGGTTCGCGCTCACGGAGCCGGAAGCCGGGAGCGATCCCGCGAACATGGCGACCACCGCGGTGCCTTCGGAGGACGGGAAGGAGTGGATTCTGAACGGGGAGAAGCTCTGGTGCACGAACGGGCTCGACGCCGACCTCCTCATCGTGATGGCGCGGACCCCGTCCAAGATGGTGAAGGGCCGGGAGCGGAAGCAGATCTCCGCGTTCATCGTCGAGACGGACGACCCTGGCGTGAAGAAGCCCCACCGCTGTCACTTCCTGGGGATCCGCGCGATCTCCAACGGCCTGATCCGGTTCGAGAACGTGCGGGTTCCGGCGGAAAACCTCCTCGGCGAAGAAGGCCGCGGGCTCAAGATCGCACTCGTCACCCTGAACACCGGGCGGCTGACCCTGCCCGCCGCGTGCACCGGCACGGCCCGCCAGTGTCTCCAGATTTCGCGCCGGTGGGCGAACGAGCGCGCCCAGTGGGGAGCGCCGATCGGGAAGCACGAGTCGGTCGGATCGATGCTCGCGTGGATGGCGTCGCACACGTTCGCGATGCAGGCGGTCTCCGATTACGCGTCGGGGCTGTCGGTGAAGCCGGGGGCGGACATCCGGCTCGAAGCCGCGATGGCGAAGCTCTTCAACTCCGAAACCTGCTCCCGGATCGCGGACATGGCGCTGCAAATCCGCGCCGGCCGTGGCTACGAGAGCGAGAAGTCCCTCGGCGACCGCGGAGAGATACCCTGGCCCGTCGAGAGAATCTTCCGCGACCAGCGCATCAACACGATCGTCGAGGGGACGTCGGAGATCCAGCGCCTGTTCATTGCCCGCGAAGCGCTCGATCCGCACCTTCAAAAGGCCGGCGCGTTGATCGCCCCCAAGAGCTCCACGTCCGAGAAGATGCAGTCGCTCGGTACCGCGATGAAGTGGTATCCGGGCTGGTACCTGTCGCTCTGGTCGCCCGCGCAGGGCTCGACCCCCGCCGGGATCCCCAGCTCACTGATGCCGCACTTGCGCTTCGTGCGGCGCAACGCGCGCAAGCTCGCCCGGTCGCTCTTCCATTCCATGGTGACGATCGGACCCGCGCTCGAGCGACGCCAGGTCTTGCTCGGCCGCTACGTCGACATCGGTTGCGATCTGCTCGCCATTTCGGCCGCCGTCTCCCGGGCCGCGTCCAGGACGAAGAGCGAGCCCGCGAACCACACGCCGATCGAGCTCGCCGATCACTTCAGCCGGGCGGCGCGCCGTCGCGTCAATGCGTCGTTCCGTGCGGCTCGCAGCAACGACGATCGTACGAGCAAGAAGATCGCGCGTAACGTGCTGGGCGGTCAGTACGGCTGGCTGGAGGAGGGCATTGTGCGCTCGTGTCCGGAGGACGCGCCGACCACGAACGGTGCTCCTCCAGGGGAGGACCGGCCGGCGCCGGAGCCCATCGCGTCTTCCTGATTGACTCAGTCGTGAGAGGGCGCGGCCCGGGCGTCACCCGGGCCGCCCCTCGCTCACCGCGTCGGCCAACCGACTTGCCCGAGGCAGCTGTTCATCGAAGTAGGACCATTCTCTTCGATTTCGAGAAGTCTGCTGCCCTCAGCCGGTAGAAGTAGACACCGGCCGGAACCGGGTGACCGCTTTCGTTGCGGCCGTCCCACCTGATCGCCCTCTCGCCGCCGACCTGCTCTCCCGTCAAGTCACGGACCTGCTCCCCCAGGACGTTGTAGATCCGAAGGTCGATGTGCGTGTCGGCCGGCAAGTCAAACGGGATCCGAGTCGCCGCCTGGAACGGATTCGGAAAGTTCTGCAGCAATGCGATACTCGCCGGCATTGTTCCCAGGTCGTCCGAGAAGTCCGGAACGACCACGATCTCGTTCGAAAACGGACTCTCGCTCCCGTCCGGGCTCACCGCCCGAACTCGAAAGTAGAGCGGCGTCCCCGCGGTGAAGCCGTGGATCGTGACGAAGGGTCGGCACGTCGACGTCACCCGCGTCGTGGGGTTCGGCGCTGTCCCCTGATACACGCGGAACTCGATGACGTCCTGGTCCCCGAACTTCGCGAAACTGAGCGTCAGCTCTTGGCTGTTCTTGTTGGCCCACACGTACGGCGTCGAAGCCACGCCGTTCCACTGGTGCCGAAACGCGCGGTAGGTCCAGATACTCTCGTCCAGCGTGAGCTCCAACGCCTTCGACCCGTCCGGCCTCACCTCAGTGAGCGTGGGGGTGGCTCCGCCCCACGCGATCAGCGTGTTCGCGTTCGGCAGGCGTTGAGCGAAGCCCATTAACGCACTGTACGTTGAAGGGGTGTTACGGTACTCCCAGATTCTCGTGAGCACGCGCCTGTCCTCGTCGATCTCGTACTCGACGGCCCGCGACTCCGCCGGGTCGTTCAAGTTGCCGTTGTCGAAGAGAATCAGGTGTCCGTTCGCCAACCGGCGGATTCCGTGCTGGCGCGAGAACCAGACGTTATCGTTGACGAGGGCGAACTCGTTCGCCTTGCCACCCAGTCTCCAGATAACGTCGCCGGTCTGCCGGCAGATCTTCGTGATCTCATCCAAGTGACGGCTGGAAACGAGTAGATTTCCGTCGAAGTCGACATCGATTGCGTTTCCGTGGACGTAGTCCACTCGGCCTGCGGTGAGATCGACGCCATCTCCGGCATCCGTGATCTGGAAATGGTCCCAGCTTCTCCACTGGAATACGACGTTATGGGCGGAGTCGAGCTCCTGCAGAACGAGCCCGATGACCACGGCCTCGGGATCTCCATTCTCGACGATCTGGCTCATGTCGACCGTCTGGGGGTCGTAGCTCATCAAGAGCGCGTGGTCGTTCGGGAGGAGGCGGAGCTCGTGTGAGTCGGCTACGTAGCCGTTGCCCGCTGCGAAACTGTCGACCACGGCGTAGGTATGGTCCATGGCGTAGTACTCTCTGGTCGACAAGAGAAAGTACGTGAGAAGACCGTTGGGCTGTTTCTTGAAGTCGACGGCACGGGTGTCCATACGACGGAAGAACTCCGGGCTACCGTCGTTGTCCAGAATCATCAGGTATCCATTCGAGCCGATGTACGGGGATAGCAAGATCGACCCCGGCGTGGGACGGTCAGAGTGAAGCACCGTTACGTTCGGGAAATCGGGCGGCAGCCGGAACCCTTCACTGGCGGTGCGCGATGAAGGCAGATCTCCGCGCAGATCAGTCGCCTCCGACGCTCTCCACCCCAACGACGCTTCGAGGATCGGATCCCGCCGCTCGAGCAACTGGTGGTCAGAGATGTGGAACGTGAACGACCAGATCCGTCGATCTCCCCGGTCCATCAAGGAAACCGTGACCGATTCGCCCGGCGCGAAATGATCATGGGGACGAAAGATCAGCGTTTCCGAGTCGTCCGCAGCGATCCAATCGCCCGTGCACCTACCCGTCGTCGTCCCCTGGACACCGACCGAGGAGACCCAGTCACGACTCTGCAGCAAGGCGCCGGGTCGAAAAATGACAGTCGTCTCCTTCGGGACGAAGCGCGCTTCCCGTCCCGGGGATACGTACTCGAAGTAATCCCGATCGAAGAGTCGCGGAGAAGGATCCGCCGCCGCCAGAAGAAGAAGAGGGAGGGCCGGAACGACGAGATGCGTTGCCGCCCACATCGAAGGCCACCTCCCGCGGGGAGACACGCCTGGTGGCTCCGAGGAGCCCGCGTGAAGTGCCAAGGGTAGTGGAACCGACGAAGCCCGGCAACCGGCACGGGCTCCCCGGCCACGACGCGGTCTACTCGCCTCGCGAGCCGTCCACCCGGCTCACTCGACTTCGAGGAGCCGCCGGAGCTTCCGGATGATTTCCGCGTTGTGGGGGTCGGCCCTCAGGGCCCGGCGGAAGTACTCCTCCGCTGCGACGACGTCACCGCGCTCCTGAGCCAGGAGCGCCAGGCTGTCGAGAACCTGCGGATCGCTCGGCCGCAGCTCGAGTGCCCGTCCCAGGAGCCGCGACGCTGCCTCCGGATCGCCGAGACGATATCGGGCCGCTGAC
>JALGZO010000470.1 GCA_025774865.1 bacterium
GGCCGGCACGCGCCAGCCGCCTTCCCAGTTCGTGTTCTTCTCGCCGCGGAACGGGGTCGAGGCGGCGTCGGGCCACGTGTTGTAGTGCGGTCCGTTGTCGGTGGAGTAGAAGACGATCATGTTGTCGGCGATGCCGAGCTCGTCGAGCTTGTCGAGGAGCTGGCCGACGTGCATGTCGTGCTCCACCATGCCGTCCGAGTACTCGTCCTGGCCGGAGATGCCACGGTGCTCCGGCTTCACGTGCGTCCGGAAGTGCATCCGCGTGCCGTTCCACCAGCAGAAGAAGGGCGTCCCGGCCGCGTTCTGGCGCTCGATGAAGTCGAGGGCGGCCGCCATCGTCTCGTCGTCGATGGTCTCCATGCGCTTCTTCGTGAGCGAACCCGTGTCCTCGATCTTGCCGTCGGCGGAAGACTTGATCACGCCCCGTGGCCCGAAACGCTCACGGAACGTCCGACCGTCGGCGACCTTCAGGTCGCCGGGATAGTCCTCGTTCTCCGGCTCCTCTTCCGCGTTCAAGTGGTAGAGATTCCCGAGAAACTCGTCGAAGCCGTGGTTCGTCGGGAGATGCTCGTCGCGATCGCCGAGGTGATTCTTGCCGAACTGCCCGGTGGCATAGCCGTGCGGCTTCAGAAGGGCAGCGATCGTGGGGTCTTCCGTGCGGAGGCCGAGCTCGGCGCCCGGCAGTCCGACCTTGCTGAGACCCGTCCGGAAGACGCTTTGACCGGTGATGAACGAAGAACGTCCGGCGGTACAGCTCTGCTCACCGTAGTAGTCGGTGAAGAGCACGCCTTCGGCGGCGATGCGGTCGATGTTCGGCGTGTGGTACCCCATCATCCCGCGCGTGTAGGCGCTGATGTTCGACTGGCCGACATCGTCGCCCCAGATGACGAGAATGTTGGGCTTGTCCTGAGCGGCGGCGGGGGAAATGAGGGAGGCCGCCACCCATGACACGGCCAGAACGGCGGCGATCGAGCACTTCATGGAAGGTCCTTTCGAGAGAGCGTCTGGGCCACGTTTCGGGCGGGCCGCGGATTATAGAGGGTGGCCGGGCGCTCCGCCACCGGAAGTGCGGCCAGCCCTCGCGGTTTGCGCTAGGATGCGCCGCATGTCCCTGCCCCGTCTTTCCGTCCTGATCCTGCCCCTCGCGGCCCTCGCCGCCTGCGGTGGGCCGGAAGATGGCCCGCCCGCCGGCGACTCGGAGGCGGCCTATGTCGGCCGCGAGTCCTGCGCGGAGTGCCATCCCGTCGAGCACGAGCTCTGGCAGGGCTCCCACCACGACCTCGCCATGGAGCCAGCCGACGAGACGACCGTGCTCGGCGACTTCGACGACGCCACCTTCACGCATTACGGCGTCACGTCCGACTTCTTCCGCCAGGGCGACACCTTCATGGTCCGCACGGAAGGCCCGGACGGTCAGCTGGCGGAATACGAAGTGGCCTACACGTTCGGCTTCGACCCCCTGCAGCAGTACCTCGCGAAGCTCCCGAACGGCCGCATGCAGACCTTGCCGCTCTGCTGGGACACACGCCCCGCGGCCGACGGCGGACAGCGCTGGTTCCACATCTATCCGGACGAGCCCATCCCCCCCGACGATGTGCTCCACTGGACCGGCCCCGCACAGAACTGGAACCACATGTGCGCCGAGTGCCATTCGACGAACGTGCGGAAGAACTATCACGCGGCCGAAGATCACTTCGAAACGACGTTCTCTGAAGTCGACGTCTCCTGCGAGGCGTGTCACGGGCCTGGCTCGCTTCATGTCGAGTGGGCGCGCGACGGGCACCGGGAGGGCGATCCGAGGCTCGTGGGGTCGGTGACGGACTCGGTTGCCGTCGTGTGGACCATCGAACCCGACGCCGACACGGCGAAGCGCTCGGTCCGCCGCACGTCGCAGGCCGAGCTCGAGACCTGCGCGCGCTGCCACTCCCGTCGCGCGATGATCAGCGAGGACTGGGTCCCCGGGCAGTCCCTCATGAACACGCACCGCCCGGCTCTTCTCACCGAAGAGCTCTATCACGCGGACGGTCAGATTCTGGACGAGGTCTACGTCTGGGGCTCGTTTCTGCAGAGCAAGATGTATCGGGAAGGAGTCACGTGCACCGACTGCCACGAGCCCCATGCCGCCCGTGTCCTCGCGCAGGGCAACGCGCTGTGCGGGAAGTGCCACCTGGCATCGAAGTTCGACATGCCGTCGCACCACTTTCACAAGGAGGGATCGACCGGTGCGAGCTGCGTCGAATGTCACATGCCGGCGAGCACGTACATGGTGGTCGACCCGCGACGCGACCACAGTCTCAGGATCCCGCGCCCGGATCTCTCGGTGAGGCTCGGCACGCCGAACGCATGCAACGTCTGCCACGCCGATAGCTCCTACGAGTGGGCGGCCGCCGCGTCCGAGGAATGGTGGGGCCCGGTCTCCTCCGACGAGCCCGCTCACTGGGCCGAGACCATTCACGCCGCCCGCACCTGGCAGGCCGGCGCCGGCGAGAAGCTCGTCCGGCTCGCCGCCGATCGGTCGGCTCCGGCCATCGTGCGCGCGACCGCGGTCATGCTCCTGCCGCGCGACGCCGGCGCGAAGGCGTCCGACGCCATCCAGGTCGCGCTCAACGATGAGGATCCTCTGGTTCGTATGGCGGCGCTCGGGTTGCTCGACTCCGTGGATCCGATGCCTCGGATGCAGATCGGCTACCGTCACCTCTCCGATCCGGTCCGGTCCGTCCGGCTCGAGGCGGCGAGCACCCTCGCCTCCGTGCCGCCGGGGCTCTTGCCCGAGGAGCAGCGCACGAAACTCGGCGAGGTGTTGGAGGAGTACCGAGCGGTTCAGGAGCTCAACGCGGACCGGGCGGAGGCACACCTCAACCTGGGTTCGCTCCACGCGAGACGCGGCGAGCTCGACGAAGCGATCCGCGAATACCGAATCGCGCTCGAGATCATGCCGTCGTTCGGGCCGGCCTGGGTCAACCTCGCGGACGTCTGGTGCGACGAGGGCGTCGCGCGGAGGCTCTGGCCCAATTCGAGATGGCCGCCCAGCTCCAGCCCGACGAGCCTTACTACCAGTATGTGCTGAGCGTGGCGCTCCACTCGTCGGGGGACGGTGAGGCGGCGAAGCAGATCCTGACCGGCGCCCACGATCGCTTCCCCGGGCACCCCGACATCGCGGCCTTTCTCGCGCAGCTGCAGAACGGACCCTGATCTGCTACTGTACCCGCCTTCCCCGCCCTCGAATCGAAATCGAAAAGGAGACAGGACCCTTGACCAGGAGATTCCCTCGCATCCTCGCGTTCATAGGCCTCGCGGCGGCGATCGGATGCGCCAGCAGCGGAGCCACCAAGATCACACAAGCCTGGGTGGACCCGAGCTACGCCGGCAATTACCTCGAGAAGGTCATGGTGATCGGCGTGGCGAAGGAGGAGGCGCGGCGCCGGGTGTTCGAGAACACGATGGCGGCCACGTTCCGCGAGCGCGGCGTCGAGGCGCTCCCGAGCTGGGAAGCGATCCCGGCCAGCAAGAAGGAAATAGACAAGGAGACGATCCAGAAGGCGATCGAGGGCCGGGGCATCGACGCCGTCCTCATCACGCGGCTCGTCCAGGTCGACAAAGAGCAGCAGTACGTTCCGGGGACGACGTACGTGGACAGCTACTGGGGGAGCCCCTACTACGGGGGCGGGTACTATCCGTACTACTCCTCCACGTACGCGGTCGTTCACGAGCCAGGCTACGTGGTCGAGAACACGATCGTGCAGCTCGAGACGAACATCTACGACGTGGAGACGGAGCAGTTGCTGTTCGCCGCGATGTCGGAGACCCTCAATCCCGACTCGGTGAACGATGCGATCCAGAAGTTCGCGAAAGCCATGGTCGGTGAGCTCCTGGAGCAGAGGCTCGTCAAGTAGGACGCAGGTCGGCCCACTCCCGCACGGTGTCGGCGATCTCGTCGAGCGCCTCGTCGTCCGTTCGTCCTGATCGCTTCGGCACTCGGAACGAGTGGTCTCCCCCCTCCACGACGTGGATCGTCGCGCGCGGCCCGAGCTCCTCGCAGACCGCTCGGAGCAGGTCGAGCTCCGCGAGCTTGTCGCGCGTGCCCTGGAGAAACAGCATCGGCGCGGTGACGTCCGCGAGATGAGCAGCTCGCTCCCGGCCGGGGCGTCCGGGGGCGTGCAGCGGGAAGCCGAAGAAGACGAGACCCTGCACGCCGTCCAGTGGCTCTTTCGACGCCGCCGTCGACGTCATTCGTCCCCCGAACGACTTCCCGCCGGCGAGAATCGGCAGGTCGCCCGCGATCTCCTGCGCCGCCGCCACGGCGGAGCGAACGGTCTTCACCGACACCGGCGGAACGTCGGGCCGCTTCGCCCCGCGCTCCATGTAGGGGAACTGGTAACGGAACGTCGCGATCTTCCGCTGCGCGAGCCGCTCGGCCACGGCTTCCATGAACGCATGCCGCATGCCGGCCCCGGCTCCGTGCGCCATCACGAGGAGCCGGTCGGCCTCGTCGGGCCGGAGCAGCACGGCGCTCACTTCGCCCGAGCGCTCGGTCGCGACAAAACGGTACGGGATCGGCTCACTCATCGGTGTCCCCACTCCGGAATCGCGTCGCGACTCTAAGCGTATTCCCGAGCCGGACGGAAGCGCTTTGACCGTCTTGGGGATCCATCGCATACTCACGCGCTCGACATTGGGGAAGAAGGAGCCATGAGCACGAAACACGAGCTCGTGATCGTCGCCAACCGCTTACCGGTCCGGCGACTGCAGCGGCAGGGCCGACGCGAGTGGAAGCTGAGCCCGGGTGGGCTCGTCTCGGCGCTCGTCCCGATTCTCGAGGGGCGAAACGGCGTCTGGGTCGGCTGGGGTGGGCACACGGGTCCGGCCGGCTCGTCGTTCCGGTTCGGCGACTTCGCGATCCAACCCGTCCCGCTCTCCAAGCGCGAGCTCGAAAGCTTCTACTACGGCTTCTCCAACCGCACGCTCTGGCCGCTCTATCACGACGCCGTCCGCTGGCCCGAGTACCACCGCGTGTGGTGGGGTCCCTATAAGGAAATCAATCGCCGTTACGCGGAGGCCGCGGCGTCGGTGGCGGCCGAGAACGCGGTCGTCTGGGTCCACGACTACCACCTGCAGCTCGTGCCCCAGCTCCTGCGCCGCATGCGGCCCGATCTGCGGATCGGGTTCTTCCTGCACGTTCCGTTCCCGCCGCAGGAGCTCTTCGCGCAGCTCCCGTGGCGCCGCGAGATCCTGCAGGGCCTGTTGGGCGCGGACGTCGTCGGGTTCCAGACGAAGACGGGAGCCTCGAACTTCACGGGGCTCGCGAAGCGCTACGCTCGGGCGAAGGGGTCGCCCAACGCGCTGGCCTACCAAGGGCGGACGGTGCGGGCCGCGGCCTTTCCCGTGTCGATCGACTTCGAAAAGTTCGAGAAGCTCGCGCGGACCGCGACGGTGCAGGCAGACGCCGAGAGGTTCCGGTATCAACTCGGAGTGCGGCGCAAGATCATACTCGGCGTCGACCGGCTCGACTACACGAAGGGAATCGACATCCGGCTTCGCGCATTTCAGGAGCTGCTCTCTCGCGGGGACGTTTCGCTCGAGGACTGCGTGTTCGTGCAGACGGCGGTTCCCAGCCGGGAACGCGTCGTCACGTACCTCGATTTGAAGAAGCGCGTGGAAATGCTCGTGGGTCAGATCAACGGCGAGTACGCGGACGTCGGGCGCGTCGCGATCCATTACCTCCACCGGAACCTCCCGATGGAAGAGCTCGCGGCCCTCTACGTGGCGGCCGACGTGATGCTCGTCACGCCGTTCCGCGACGGGATGAACCTCGTCGCGAAAGAATACGTCGCGACCCGCGTCGACGAAACGGGTACGCTCGTACTGAGCGAGTTCACGGGAGCGGCGGTCGAGATGGGGAACGCGCTCCTCGTGAATCCGCACGACGTCGACGCCGTGTCCTCCTCGATTAGCCGCGCTCTTCGGATGCCCCGCGCCGAAATGGGTCGCCGCATGAGACGGCTGCGCTCCGCCGTGCGGGGTCATGACGTCTTCGACTGGGGTCGCGAGTTCCTGGAAGCGCTCGAAGCATGACGACGCTGGCCGAACGGATCGAGCAGATCGCGAAGGTCCCGATCCTGCTGGTGGGCACGGACTACGACGGGACGCTCTCCCCGATCGTGGAGAACCCGATGGATGCGCGCGCCCACCCCGAGGCGCTCGTCGCACTGCGCAACCTCGCCCTGCTTCCGCAAACGCACGTGGCCATCATCTCGGGGCGAGCGCTCCGCGACCTCGACAAGCTCGCGCCGCTGCCCGACGAAGTGCATCTCGTGGGAAGCCACGGCAGCGAGTTCGATCTGGATTTCTACGAACAGCTACCACCCGAGAAGACGGATCTTCGGCAAGAAGTACACGACCGTCTGCACGAGTTCGCGGCGATGGACCCCGGTTTCTACGTGGAAGAGAAGCCGGGGAGCCTCGCGTTCCACTATCGAAAGGCGCCCGACGAGAAGGCCAGGGAAGTGGTGCGGGAAATCGAGCGCGATCCGGGAGGCCGGGCAGGAGTCCACGTCCGTCACGGCAAGAAGGTGATCGAGCTGGCCGTGGTCGAGACGAACAAGGGCGAGGCGCTCGAAGCGATTCGCCACCGCGTCGGCGCGAGCGCGGCGATCTACATCGGAGACGACGTGACGGACGAGGACGCGTTCGCGAGCCTCACCGGCCCGGACGTGGGCGTGAAAGTCGGCGGAGGAGAGACGCGGGCGAAACACCGTATCGAGGATCCGGACGAGGCGGCGCGCGTGCTCGCCCAGTTGTGCGAGATGCGCGCCGACTGGTTGAACGCGGCTCAGTTCGTTCCCATCGATGCGCACTCGATGCTTTCCGACCAGCGGACGGCGGCGCTGCTCGCGCCGGGGGGACGCATCGTCTGGTACTGTGCTCCGTGCCTCGACTCGCCGGCTCTCTTCGCGGAGCTCCTCGGGGGGCCGGTGGCGGGTCACTTCACCGTGCGGCCGGTCGGCGACGATTCTCCCGGAACTCAGCACTACGTCGCGAACAGCATGGTCGTCGAGACGAAGTGGCGAAACGTGAAGCTGACCGACTTCCTCGATTGCTCGGCGGAACGAACCTTGCAACGTGCCGGTCGCTCCGACCTCGTCCGCATCGTCGAGGGGACCGGCGAGGTCGAGCTGGTGTTCGCACCGCGTCTCGATTTCGGCCGGACCCCGACCTCGATGCACCCTCGCGATTCCGGCCTCGAGATCGAGGACACGTTCGATCCGATCGTCCTCTTCTCGCCGGGCATCGAGTGGCAAATCGTCCAGGAGGGCTCGCACGATACGGCCCGAGCGCGCCTCAAGCTCGACGAGCAACCGTTGATTCTCGAGCTGCGCTACGGCACCGGCACGCTCCGGGGACGCATGGGCGCGGCGCAGGAACGGCTGGTTCGGACGAACCGGCACTGGGAAACCTGGACGGAGAGTCTACGCCTGCCCCGGGTCGAGAAGAAGCTCGTCGTGCGCAGCGCGCTCGTTCTCAAGGGACTCTGCTACGGTCCGAGTGGCGCGATCGCGGCGGCCGCGACCACGAGCCTGCCAGAGCACGTCGGCGGCGTCCGCAACTGGGACTACCGGTACTGTTGGCTCCGGGACGCCGCGCTCGCCGCCACGTCGCTGGCGAAGCTCGGCTCGTTCAGTGAGCCCATTCGCTTCCTCGACTGGGTGCTCGGCATTCTCGATCGGCATACCTCGCCGGAGCGGCTCCATCCCGTGTACACCCTGACCGGCCGCGAGCTTCCTCCGGAGGGCGAGATCTCGGAGCTGTCGGGCTACCGCGGCAGCCGTCCGGTGCGCGTCGGCAACCTCGCGGCGAATCAACTCCAGCTCGACGTGTTCGGCCCCATCGTCGAGCTCATTCTCGTGATGATGTTCCGCGACGCTCCTCTGTCATCCGAGCACTGGCGCCTCGTGGAGGCGATGGTCACTGCGGTGTCGAAGCGATGGGAGGAGCGGGATCACGGGATCTGGGAAGTGCGCACGCGTCGCAGACACCACGTTCACTCGAAGGTGATGTGCTGGGTGACGGTCGATCGCGCCTGCACGCTGGCCGACCACTATCTCGGCCGCCCGCGCGACGACTGGATGGGCCTTCGGGACCGGATTCGCGAAGATGTTTTGCACCGCGGCTGGAACGAAGAGGTGAAGGCGTACACCGCGACCTACAATTCCGAGGGGCTGGACGCGGCTACGCTCGAGATCGGCCTGAAGGGGCTCATCGAACCGACCGACCCGAGGTTCGTGTCGACAGTCGAGAGGATCCAGCAGGAGCTGAGCCTGGGACCGGGCGTCTATCGCTACCGGTACGACGACGGCCTGCCCGGGTTCGAGGGCGCATTCCATCTCTGCACGGCGTGGCTGGTTCAGGCTCTGTGGTTGATCGGCCGCAAGGACGTGGCTCGCTCGTACTTCGACCAGATGATCGCGCTCGCGGGACCGACAGGGCTTCTTTCCGAGGAATACGGTCCCCGTACGAAGCGGGCGCTCGGGAATCACCCGCAGGCGTACTCGCACATCGGGGTGATCGACTGCGCTCTCATGATGGACGAGGACGAGGGGTAGGAACGACTGCGTTCTGGGATCGCCGCCGTGAGAGGGCTGGTGTCTCTCGACCGCATCAAGGGCCCGGGTTCCTTTGGGGGTGTGGCATGTCGGAGGGCCCAGCGGACGAGAGACACCAGCCCTCTCACGGCGGTGGCATCAACCGGAGTACGCTCGCTGCGGGGGCCAACATGACAGCGTGGACGGAACCCTAGGCGGCCGGCAGCCACAGCGAGAAGACCGAGCCCTGGCCGGGGGTGGACGCGGCCTCGAGGTGCCCGTCCATCTTCTCCGCGAGACTCTTCGCGAACGCGAGCCCGATCCCGAGACCCCCGTGCTCGCGGGTCTGCGAGCCGTCGCCCTGCCGAAACGATTCGAAGATCACGGGAAGTCGCTCGGGCTCGATACCGGGGCCGTCGTCGGCGACGTCGACTCGAACCCACTCCACCCCGTCCACGCTCTCGAGATCGACGCGCAAGTGGACGTGCGATCCCTGAGGCGAGAACTTCACCGCATTGTCCACGAGGCAGTCGACGATCTGCAGCAGCCGCTCTCGCTCGAATAGCGCGGGAGTGGGCGTCGACGCGGCGGAGAACTTGAATTCCCTCAGATCCGTGCTGATCCCGGGCCGGCGGTCTTCGTAGAACGCCATGAGCGCTTCCCGAACGTCGCCGCGCTGGACGTCGATCGTCAACCGATCCTGGAGCAGCTTTCCGAAGTCGAGCAGTTGCAGGAGCATTCCGTGGAGCTTGGTGGTCTGGCTGCGGATGACCTTGAGGTGGTCGCGGCGCGTTCCTTCCTCTTCCATGCCGAGAATCGAATCGAGATACGCGATGATGATCGTGAGCGGCGTGCGGAGCTCGTGGTTCATGTTGCGCAAGAACTCGCTCTTCAGGCGGTCGAGCTCCTGGAGTTGCTCGTTGGCCATGCGCAACCGACGGTTGTTCTCGATCGCACGGTTGTAGACGTTCGTGTTCTCGACGGAGACCCCGAGCAGGTTGACGGATGCCTGCAGAATCTCTCGATCCAACGAGCCGAAGTCGTTGCCGGAAACGCGCCGCCCCAGGGCAACGAGGCCCGAGAGCGAACGCCGGGCGGTGACCGGGGCGAAGATCGCGATGCCCTTCTCCTCCGCGAGGTCGAGGTCCGGTCCGCTCCCGAGGTCCCTCAATTCGGAGAGGAGCAGCGGTTCCAGAAGCTCCCCGGGTCGATCCAAGAGCCACCGGGTCCACGCGCCCCCGATCGCCTTGGCGACCGTCTCGGCGATGCCTTGGCTGCGGACCAGAACGGGTTCTCGGCTCCGGACCTCGGGCAGTATCCAGAAGGCGCCTCGACTGCAGCCGAAGTGTCCCAACAGATTGTAGAGAGCTGCGTCCGCGATCTCGTAGAGATCCAGGCGGACGCTGAGCTCCTGGCTGAGCTCGAGGAGCGATAGAAGACTCAGGTCTCCGCTGGGACGGCGGAGAGCCGGCCGACCCTGGTCCATCTTGGCCGGGGCAGCCGGTTCCTTGGCCGGTCGATCCCGCCGCGGCGCGGGCCCGCGAGGGGGGAACGCTCTCAAGCCCCGATCGCCTCGAGCGCCTCGGCCTCCGTGGTGCCGAGATTGAGGAACTGCGTGAGATTCAAGAGCTCCACGACGGA
>JALGZO010000471.1 GCA_025774865.1 bacterium
CACGAACCTCCGCGGGAGCTCGGCGAGCTCCGTGCCGTCGAGTCGGATCGAACCTGACTCGTAGTCGTAGAGCCGCAACAGGAGCTGCACGATGGCGGACTTGCCGGACCCGGGCGGGCCGAGCAGCGCGAGCGTCTGACCCGGTTCGATCGAAAAGGAGACGTCGTGGAGGACATCGCCGGCGCCGCCGTCGAACGCGAAGCGGAGGCTCTTCACCTCGATCGCGCCGTGCAGCCGGGCCGGCTCGCCGTTCGCGGATAGCCACTCCGGGGCGGTCGTGCTCGACTCCTCGGGTTCCTCGAGGATCTCCCGCAGGCGTCCGAGCGAGACCATCGCCTTTCCGGTGTCGCTGAGGACGCGGCCGAGGTGCCTGACCGGCCACATCACGATGTTCTCGTACGTCACGAATGCGAACAGCGTCCCGACGCTGATCGCGCCTTCCAACGTCCACCACGCCCCGACGATCAGCGTCAGCCCGATCTGTCCCATGCACAGCAAGTCCGACAGCGACCAATACGTGGCGAGCAGCTCGATCAGACGATTCGTCCGGTCTCGGAACTGCACGTTCTTCGCGGCGAATTTCTCGCACTCGAAGTCTTGTCGTGCGAACGCCCGTACGACGCGAACCCCCGTGAGGTTCTCCTGGAGCACGGTCGTCATCGCGCCTTCGGCCTCGTCCGAAAGCAGGAAGCGATTCTGGATCCGCCCGAAGAAGGTGACCGCGAACGCGATGATCACGGGGAAGAGAGCCAGCGCGACGAACGTCATACGCACGTCGAGCCAGAGCATCACCGGAATCACGGTCAGCAGCAGCAGAATCGCCCGTCCGATCTCGACGACCTCCGCCGCCAGGAAGATCCGGATCGTCTCCACGTCCGACGTGCACCTTTGGACGAGGTCGCCCGTGTCCGCGCGGTCGTGATACGCGCAGGGAAGGCGTTCCAGGTGTCTCACGAGGCGATCCCGGACCCCCCGCACGATGGACTCCGACGCGACCGCGGCCCAGCGCCCGCGCAGGTACTGGAACAGCCCCGCGAGAACCGTCAGGAGCACGATGGCCGCCGCCGCCAGCCCCAGCGCCGCGGCCGTACCCACCGAGTCGCCGAGGCGAGAGAAGAAGGCCTCCTCGCCGCCCAGCAACCCGTCGATGACGCTCTTCGAGACGAGGGGCACCCCGAACAAGAAGACATTCGACAGACCCATCGCGAGGATCGCGACCCCGTACCGGAGTCGCTGCCCCTGCGTGAGCTCCCAGAGTGTCCGATGTGGATCGAGTTTCACGGCCGCGGCCTCCGTCGGTGCCCCTTGCAAACAAAAACCCGCTCGGCGGGGGAGCGGGTACGTACAGGGCAAAAACGACGAAACCCGCTCGGTCGGCGAGCGGGCTTGCAGGCTGGCTCTATCGCCAGGGTGAGATCAAGTCCACTCGCTCAATCGTGTCCGGTATTTCCCGGAACCTTGTCGGTGAGTCGAATGAACATCGCTTCTCTCTCCTGGTGGGCTGGCGACACGGAAGATACGAAACTCCCCCGGTGAGCGCAAGGGGGAAGTCGCGGCCTGTCGGTCGGGAAGCCGCCGAGTTAAGATGCATGCCATGTCCCGCCTGCCCTGGAGCTTCGTTTCCGTACGCATCGCCGCGGTCGCCGGCCTGACGCTGGTCTCGTGCGCTCGGGGCCCCGACTCGGGGTCCCTCGCCGGATGGAACGTCCTGCTGATCACCGTCGACACCCTCCGCGCCGACCGGCTCGGCTTCGCCGGGTACGAGCCGGCGGAGACGCCCATCCTCGATGCCTTCGCGGGTGACGGCGTCGTCTTCGAGAACGCGATCTCTTCCGCTCCGGTCACCCTTCCTTCGCACGCCAGCCTCATGACGGGGCGGTACCCGCCGGGGCACGGGGCGCTCGACAACGCGTACTACTCCCTTCCGGATGACGTCCCGACGCTGGCGACGGTGTTGCGGACGGCGGGGTACGAGACCGCCGCCATCGTCGGGGCCTACGTCCTCCACGGGCAGTTCGGCCTCGATGCCGGCTTCGACCGGTACGACGACTTCTTTCGCCAACCTCGCCCGGACGAGTGGGAGCCGCGCGAGCGCCGCGCCGGGGAGGTGAGCGCGCGGGCGGGGGAGTGGCTCGCGGGGCGGAAGAACGATCGTCCCTTCTTCCTGTGGGTCCACATGTTCGATCCGCACTCGCCCTACGATCCGCCACCGCCGTTCAACTCCCGCTTCGCCGCGCGCCCGTACGACGGCGAGATTGCATACACCGACCGCGCGATCGGGACGCTCCTGGAGTCGTTGGACGGGGCCGGGTTCGGAGACCGGACGATGGTCGTCGTCACGGCCGATCATGGTGAGGGATTCGGCGACGGAGGGGAGAAGACTCACGGCCTGCTGCTGCGCACGAGCACCCTGCGGGTGCCGCTCCTGCTCCGGGCCCCGGGCGTGTTGCCGGCCGGTCGGCGAGTCGAGGGGCTGGTGTCGACGGTGGACCTGATGCCGACGGTGCTCGATCTGCTCGGGGTGGACACACCGACGGGGGTCGACGGCTCGAGCATCGCGGGCGCGATCCGCACCGGCCGGGCGGAGGGCCGACGCGCCTATTCCGAAACCCGGCTGCCCGCGAACATCTTCGGCTGGTCGATGCTGGCGGGGTCGCGCAACGACCGCTGGGCCTGGGTTCGGGGTCCGATCCCGGAGCTCTATGATCTGGATTCGGATCCGGGGCAAACTCGGAGCCTGCACGCGGAGCGGCCGGAGAAGGCGTCGGACCTGGATCGGGACGTGGAGCGAGTGCTCGGAGCTTCGCGAGGGGGGACGACCGCGCGCGCTCTCTCGTCGGAGGAGGTGGACGCTCTGCGTGCGCTCGGGTACGCGTACGGCTCGGAGGCCCCGAAGCCGTCGGGCGCGGACCCCAAGGAACGCCTGCCGCTGTGGAACCGATTCGATGGACTGCGAGATGTCTTCGAAGCCGGTCGCTACGCAGAGGCGGCGATCGGACTCGAAGAGCTCTTGAACGAGGATCCCGGGAACTACGAGGCGCGTACGCTGCTCGGGCGGGCGCTCGTGAGAGCGGGCCGGGTCGAAGAGGGGCTCCGCGAATTCCAGGCTCTGCTCGAAGCGGGAAGGGCCCGCGGCCGGACGGGCGCGATCTTCGCGCACGCTCTCACCGATGCGGGCCATCCCGAGGAGGCCGAGACTCTCCTGCGGGTGCTTTGCCGCAGCGAGCCGGAGGATGTGGACCACCCGTTCAATCTCGGGGTATTGCTCTTGAAGCAGGGTCGTTGGAAAGAAGCCCGGGCCGCCTACGAAGAGGCCCATCGTCTCGGCCCGGAAGCGATCCACGTGCTCGCGCACCTCTCAATTTCCCTCTCGGTCGGGGCCGATCCGGATTCGGCCCGGGCCGTGGATCTGATCGATCGCGCCGTCGAGCTGGCTCGGGAGGACGATCGTCCGTTGCTGGCGAAGGCGAAGGTCCTGTCGAACGTGGGCAGAACGGAGGACGCGCGGAGTCTCCTGCGGGAGCTCGCGGCACGTCGGACGCTTCACGGGGTCACGAAGAAGGAAGTGGCGAAGGTCATGCGGGAGATCGGATGAGGCGGGCCACGTCGCCAACGGCGATCTCCCTCCGTTGCGCCACCTCACCCGAGTGGGTGCCCACGGTTCTTGCCGACTTCGACACCTTCCTCGTGGATCACGCGGCCTGCGAGCGGAAGGCGTCGGCGACGGGGATGCTCTTCGTCGTGCGCTACCCGGACCGGCCGGCGTTGATCGGGCCGCTCATCGATTTCGCCCGGGAGGAGCTCGAGCACTTTCACGAGGTGTGGAAGATCGTCTCGGCTCGAGGTCTCCAGCTACGGCGGGACCGCCCCGACGATTACGCGCGGGCCCTGCTCGAAGGTGCACGCCACGGCCGGGACGAGCGCCTTCTCGACCGGCTCCTCATCGCCGGGATCCTGGAGGCCCGCGGCTGCGAGCGCTTCGGCCTCTTGTCGAACGCCCTGGAAGAGGAGGAGCTGCACGAGTTCTATCGAGACCTCGTTCGGGCGGACGCCCGCCACCAGCGTCTCTTCTTCGATCTGGCACGCGAATACTTCGACGACGACATCGTCCGCGAGCGCAGTGAAGTCCTCCTGGAGCTCGAGGCCGACATCGTGACGCGGCTCCCGGTCCGGCCGGCGCTCTACTGACGGTGTCCGCCCCGCCGCCGCCCACCGCACTCTCGAAACCCCTTCGCAAGTACCTGACGACGTGGGCCGAGCCGGAAACCCGTCTCGCGGCCGACGTGCCCGGTCCGTACGAGAACGTTCTCGTCATTCCCGTTCTCCGCGAACAGGCGTCGTTCTTGGACGGGGTGCGTCCGGCCGTCGAAGGCGCGCCGGGCGCGACGCTCGTGATCGTCGTCGTGAACGCCGCGGAAGACGCGAGTGCCGAAGCGCACTCGACCAACGCCGAGATGATCGAGAGGCTTCGGCACGCGGGCCGGGTGACGCGCGAGTGGCCGGACGCGGGCGCGTCCTTCCTCGGGAGCGGGGCGGGCGCCGATCTCCTGGTGATCGATCGCGCGAGCGAGGGGCGACGACTGCCGGCCGGAGAGGGGGTCGGCCGGGCGCGCAAGATCGGTTCCGACGTGGCGCTGTCCCTGCGAGTGGCGGGGCGCCTCGCGTCGGAGTGGATCCACGCCTCGGACGCCGACGCCGTGCAGCCGCCGGATCGCTTCGCCGCCGCCGAGGCCGCGGGCGCGCCGGGTGTCGTCGCGGTCACGCACCCGTTTCGGCACACGCCGTCCGGCGACGATGCCCTGGACGATGCTCTTCGCCGTTACGAGCACTCGCTCCGTTACTGGGTTCAGGGGCTCGAGTGGGCTGGCTCCCCCTACGCGTTTCACGCCGTGGGAAGCACGCTCGCGGTGCGCGCGGAGGACTACGCGCGGGTCCGGGGATTCCCGGATCGGGAGGCGGGGGAGGATTTCTACTTGCTCAACAAGCTCGCGAAACTCGGCCGCGTCGCGGCGGCCGGCGGCGCCCCCGTGCAGATCCGCGGTCGCCTCTCGGATCGTGTGCCCTTCGGGACCGGTCGCGCCATCCGCCGCATCCTCGACGACGATGCGCGCGGCGAGCCGTTCCGGCTCTACCATCCGGTGTGCTTCCGGCTCTTGAAACGCTGGCTCGTCGCCGCGGAGAAGTGGGCACGGGAAGGGGAGGATGCGATCGAGTGCGCCACCCGCGACCTCCCGATCGCCGAGGCCGGCGCTCTGGCCGAGGCGCTCGACGCCGCCGGCGCCCGCCGCCACCTCGCGGCGATCCATGAGCACCACGGGCGCGGCGATCTGCTTCGTCCGTTCCACACCTGGTTCGACGGCTTCCGAACGCTCAAGCTCGTTCACGCCATCCGCGACCGCGGCTACGCCGGATTGAAATGGAGGGAGGCGCTCGAGTCCGCGCCGTTCGTCACGGCCGAGGCGTCGAAAGCTCCGCCACCCGCCGGCGCTCAGCGAGCGTGAGAAACGCGATCGCCACGAGAATGAGGGCCAGCGAGATCCAGTCGCGAGTCGCGGGGAACCGTCCGCCGAATCCCCAGTAAAAGACGAGGGTGGCGGTCGTCCCCGCGATCAGGGACGTCAGCCGGTTCACGAGACCCGCGAACGTGGCCGTCCGACCCTGGAACAGGAAGAGGAACACCGAGAAGAACGCCGCCCCTCCGAAGGGGATCCCGGAGATCAGTGCCCACTTCCAGAGCGGGTGCGGGATCCGGATCGCGTCGCGGTACCCCTCGATCACCTCGCCCGATCCGATCGTGTGGAAGAAGAGGAGACTCGCCAGCGTGAGTGTGGCGCTGGCGGCGAGTTGCTCGATCCCGAAGAACGGCCGATTGTCCTGCTTTCCGCCCCGGCCGTGCGTGTTCTTGTAGTAGTTCATGATGTAGATCCGGATCGAGTAGGCCACAATGTAGCTTCCGAGGATCGACAGAGCGGGGACCGACCGCAAGAAGTCGAAACCACCTTCGCGCGCAAAGAGGACGTGCACCCCGACGGCGGCGATCGCAAAGAGCACCGCGACGTTCTCCTCCCAGTACACCGTCTTGTCGAGGAGACCCTGTCGGATCTGGATCGCGTCGACGACGCGACTGATCACGATGACGCTGCCGCGCATGATCACCATCGCGACCATGACGGAGATCGGAAGCGTGTACATCAAGGTCGTGGTGGGAATGACGACCGCAGTGCAGACCCCGGACGGCACCAGGTAGAGAAGCTCGCCCGGGAAGCGAACCGGCCCGAGGCGCATCGGGTGCAACGACTCGAGCCGCCACCAGCGCAGCGCGACCACGACGCCGAGTACGACGGTCGCCGACCCTCCCGTGCTGTAGACGAGATACTCGATTCCGCTGAGCCCCGGAAAGCCGAGCTCGGGCCGCCCCAGGAAGAACTTCACCGAGACGCCGGTCAGGACATAGAAGAAGAAGTACCCGAGACAGAGCTGGATGAGACGGCCGGTCGACCCGGCGGCGGTGCGCCACATCCCCGTGCAGTAGCGGTTGCGGGACGTCGCGTCAAGGAGTGGGATTTCGCGTATGCTGCGGTCGTCCCTGAAGAAGGAGGATCGAATGACGGAATTGAGAGATCGGCGGTACCTCGTCACCGGAGGCAGCCGGGGCATCGGGCGGGCGATCGCCGAGGCGCTCTCGAGTCGGGGGGCGCGAGTCGTGATCACCGGCCGGGATGCGAGCGTCGCGGAACGAACGGCGAAGGAGATCGGCGCTCACGCGGTGGCGGCGGACGTCGGCGAAGAGACCGATTGCGTCCGTTCCGTGCGGGAGGCCGCGGATGCTCTCGGCGGTCTCGACGGGCTCGTCAACAACGCGGGGATCGGCGAGTTCATGCCGGTCGAGAAGCTCGATGCGGACAAGTTTCGCCGCGTCTTCGCCGTCAACGTGCTCGGTCCCGCGATCATGACGCGGGAAGTCATCCCGCACCTGCGAAAGGCCGGCGGCGGCGACATCGTCAACATCTCCAGCACGTCCGGACTGAAGGGCGGCAAGAACTCGACGATCTACAGCTCCTCGAAGTTCGCACTGCGTTCGATGACGGAGTCCTGGCAGGCCGAGCTCCGTCCCGACGACATCCGCGTCATCCTGGTGAATCCGAGCTACGTGCAGACGGAGTTCGGAGGCGCGCCGGCCCCCACGGAGCTGAAGCCGAAGTTCCTGCGCGCGGAGGACATCGCGCATGCCGTCGTCGGCGTCCTGACGATGGAGCGGCGCGGATTCGTTCCCGAAGTGACCGTGTTCGCGACGAACCCGTTCTAATGTTCCGTCTCGAAAGTCTTGCTTTCTTTTGCGTTGGTTGGCTCGGAGCGGCAGGAGGCCGGGGGATCCCCTCGCCCGCCGTTGCTGCTCGGCTCGCGAAGGGGATTGTAGCTCGCCTGCGCTGCGCTGACGCGTTCGAGGGGGTCCCCCGGCCTCC
>JALGZO010000472.1 GCA_025774865.1 bacterium
AGCGTGTGCATCTTCACCAGCGGCGTGAGGTGTCCCGTATCCCCGAAGTCGTACGCGTACTCCCCCCGGGTGAGCGTGGGGCACGCGGTCGGCTCTACCGCGACGACCCGCACGTCGGCCTCTCCGCGGAGCTTTCGTCCCAGGAAGGGAAACGCGAGCCCGGCGAGATTCGACCCGCCGCCGGCGCAGCCGATGATCACGTCGGGGTAGTCCCCGGCCATCTCGAGCTCCTCGATCGCCTCGAGACCGATCACCGTTTGGTGCAAGAGGACGTGGTTGAGCACGCTTCCCAGGGAGTACTTCGTGTCGTCCCGACCGGCCGCCACCTCGACCGCCTCGGAGATGGCGATGCCCAAGCTTCCCGGGGAGTCGGAATCCTGCGCGAGGATCGCCCGACCGGCTTCCGTTTCCGAGCTCGGGCTCGCCACGCATCGGGCGCCGAAGGTCTCCATCAGTGCTCGCCGGTACGGCTTCTGCCGGTAGGACACGTTCACCATGAAGACGTCCACCTCGAGTCCGAAGACGGCGCCGGCGAACGCGAGCGAGGATCCCCACTGCCCCGCCCCCGTCTCCGTGGTCAGGCGTTTCACCCCTGCCTCTTTGTTGTAGAAAGCCTGGGCGATGGCGGTGTTCGGCTTGTGGCTTCCGGTGGGGCTCACTCCCTCGTACTTGTAGTAGAGGCTTGTGGCTTCCGGTGGGGCTCACTCCCTCGTACTTGTAGTAGATCTTGGCCGGCGTCTCGAGCGCTCGTTCCAGGCGCCGGGCCCTATAGAGCGGGGACGGTCGCCACTGCCGGTAGACGTCGCGCACCGGCCCGGGAATCTCCACTTCCCGGTCCGTGCCCACCTCCTGTCCGATCAGCGCCATGGGGAACAGCGGCGCGAGGTCATCCGGTCCGATGGGCTGGCCGGTTCCCGGGTGCAGAACGGGCGGCGGCGGTTTCGGCAGGTCGGCGGTGATGTTGTACCAGGACTTGGGAATCCGGTCCTCCGGAAGCACGTACTTGACGGGGTCGCTCACGATCAACCTCCCGGCTCGTCGTCGTTAGATTTGGAGGGCGGCCCGGTAGGCGCCGTGGACCGCCTGGCAGACCGACCCCGGGTGGACGGCGTCGCCGATCACCTGCAGCACGTCGACCCGGTACTCGAGGTCCTGGACGAGCTCCTGACGACTGGTCCGCCTGCCTCCCACGACCAGGAGATCCAGCTCGAGCGACTCCGGCCGTTCCGTCCCCTCCTTATACTCTTGTACGGGATCCCATCGCACCTGCAGCTTGCCCGAACTGTCCCAGCCGGCGGCCGAGGCGCCCCGGAGCACGGTGATGCCGAGCTCCCGCAACCACGCGGCGTGGCGCCACTTGAAGGTCGGGGCGACATCCCACGCCTGCTTGCTGCCGCCGGCGAGCATGGTCACCCGGCTGCCCCGTTTGGCGAGGACCTCCGCGCCGACCAACGCCGTGCGTTCGATACCCAGGACGACCACTCGCTCGGCGGCAGGAGGATCGCCCGGGTCGTCAGCGAACCACACGGAAACGCCGGCGGGCGCCTCATCGGCGACCTCGGCGCGGGGCACTTCCGCCCCCGTGGCGAGAATGCAGACATCGGGCGCGAGCTTGGAGACGGCGCGGCCGTCCGCCGTCGTCTCGAGTCGCACGGTCACTCCCACGCGCTCGAGCTGCTTCTCGTAGTAATCGATCAGTCGCAGGAAGACTTCCCCGCCGCCGATCTCCCGGGACGCGGCCAGCAGTTGACCCCCCAGCTGCGGGCGCCGTTCCCACAGCTCAACTTCGTGGCCCCGGCGCGCGGCGACGAGGGCCGCCTCGAGGCCACCCGGCCCTCCCCCCACCACGAGCACGCGGCGGCGCTGCGGCGCCGGGCGCACCTTCATCTCCGGCTCGAACTCGTGGCCCAAGACCGGGTTCATGCTGCAGATGTAGGGCAGGTTGCGGAACATGCGGGACAGGCAGACCAGACCCCCCAGGCACGGGCGGATGTCGTCCACGGAATCGTGGGCGAGCTTGTGCACCAGTAGCGGGTCCGCGAGCATCGGTCGACAGACCTCCCAGAAATCGAAATCGCCCCGTGTCAACGCCGCTTCCGCCATGACGGGGTCGCCGAACCTCGGACCGAACGCGATCGGAACGGAGACCGCCCGCTTGGCGGCCTGCGCCAGCGGCAGCCAGTGGTCGGATGGAACGTCACGACCCAGGGCGCCGCGGTTCGATTCGTGCCAGCCCACCACGACGGAAATGCCGTCCACCCCGGCCCGCTCCGCCATGCGCATGAACTCCACGCACTCCGCCTCACTGTTGCCCCCGCGCTCGTCCATCAACTCCGCCCCGTTGAGCCGCACCCAGAGCATTCGCTCGTCCCCGATGGCTTCACGCATCGCGCCCAGCAGTTCCACCATGAACCGTCCCCGCCCCTCGATGTCGCCACCGTAGCGGTCGGTGCGGGTATTGGTGAAGGGGGACAGGAAGTTGGACAGCAGGTACCCCATGAAGCTGGTCACTTCCACACCGTCGAAGCCGGCCTCGCGGGCTCGGCGCGCCGCCTGCGCGTGATCGTCGATGCAGCGCTCGATCACCTGGACCGACATCTCCCGGGGAGGACGGAAGTGACGCAGGGTCTGGGGTACGGAAGAGGGTTGGATGCAGTGATCGTGATCGATGCCACCGTAACGTCCGGCGTGCAGGATCTGTTGCACCGCGAGGGCTCCGGCGTCATGGATGAAATCGGCGATCCGGGCGAAGCCGGGGATGAAACGATCCTCGGCGATCGAGAGCTGCCGCACGTAGGCTTTTCCGTAACCATCCCGGTCGGGGTACGCACCCTGGTTCGTGACGATGCCGCACCCGGTGCGGGCCACGACTTCCATGCGGCGGAACTCCCGCTCGGTGATCGATCCGTCGGGGTTGTTGAAGTTCGAGACGGAACAGGCGGCGTACTTGATCGAGTTGGGAGCAGTGCATTTGCCGACGCGCCGCGGACTGAACAGCGCCCGGTAGCGGCACGGGCCGGGCATCGCGGTGTCGATCGAGCGGACGCCGCGCGCGTCGGCGAGCCGTTCCTCCCAGGCCGGTTCCGGTGACAGTCGAGCGCTCCGTTTCTCATCGGCGGTGCGTCCAGTCACGCGAACTCTCTCCGATCTCTGGGCCCGATCTATCCGAGGAAGACGGCCGTCCGCCCGCCACTGCCGACCCAGAATAGAACGGACCGACGTCGTCGTACAGACGTACGTACCGTACCCAGCGTCCGAGATCGTCTCCCCTCCACCGTCTCCTCGCGAGAATCTGCTTCTGAAGTCGGTGGACCAGTACACCCGAGTTGGAGATCGTGACACCGCGTACGATCACCGTCGCTGGTCAGTCGGCTCTGTCCCGACTGCCGGCTGAACTCCGCTTATCGAAGGTGCACCATTCGTCGCGTCTCGTTCGCGCCACCGGTGCTCAGCCGGTAGTAGTAGACGCCCGACGAGAGATCCGTCGCCTCGAACTGGACCGCGTGCGTGCCGGGACCGAGGACGTCATCCACGAGCGTGCGAACCAGCCGACCACGGACGTCGAAGACCGCGAGCCGCGTTTGCGACGACTCGGGCAGCGTGAAGCCAATCGTCGTCCGCGGGGAGAACGGGTTCGGTCGGTTCTGGGCCAGCATCAGCCGAGCCGGGGGCACGGAGACCGACGGTTCGACATCGACCGCCTCATCCAGGCGAAGCACCGCCGCCGCCTCGCTGATGGCGCTCAACCACAGATCCCCGTCCGCGTCGAAGGCTACGCGCCCTAGCTGGTAGTGCGGTATGGGCGAGTCCTCGTAACGCCAGATGCTCCAGTTCGCGGGTTCGTTGATGTCGCCGTCGATCACGGCCACGCCGTTGGGAAACGGCGTGACGGCGCCGAACTCGCTGGTGCTCAATCCGATGACTCCGTCGTCGCGCACGGCAACGCCCTTCACCGCCCGGGCGGGAAGTGGAGAGTTCGACATGTCGTAAAGGACCGGATCGCCCGTGCCGTCCCAGCGGAGCAAGCCCTCCTCCGTTCCGAGCCAGAAGACGTCTCCCGGCCCGATGTCGAAGACGTTGACGCCTCCCAGATCGAAGAGCGGCCACTCCTCGCCGACCGTCGTCCACGTTGAGCCGTCCCACTTGTGAAGTGCGAACCACGCGCAGATCCATACGTTGCCCTCGCTGTCGGCGTCGACACCGGGAAGGCCGCTGACGGCGTAGGGGTCGACGGGCTCGCGAATCCAGAGCGAGCCGTTGAAGCGAAACGTCACTCCGTACTCGTCCACGGCGAAAAGCTCGCCGCTCAAGTCTTCCGCAAAGAACGGGAACAAGGTGACGCCCATGCCCGGGTTGTTCTTCCAGTTCCAGAATCCCGTGAACTCGTTCGTGACGGGGTCCCAACGGGCAATGCCGTTGCCCCCCATCCAGATGATTCCGTTGCGATCCTGGTAAGCGCCGCCCATGGGCTCGTTGCCGGCGAACGGATATTCCTCCGAGCCTAGATTGTGGTTTCCCCAGTTGCGCCAGCGAAGACCGTCGAAACGGCTGAGACCGGCCTCTCCCGTGGCGACCCAGAAATTCCCGTCACGGTCGGTGGACATGTAGTCCACGAAGTAGTCCGGGAAGCCGGTGTTAGGCGAGTTGAATGACTCGATCCAGACTCCGAAGCCGTTGAGGTGGTGAACGGCACGATGACTCCCCACCCAGACGTCATCGCTCAACGGATCGAAGACGATGCCCGTGACGAAGCTGGAGACCTGTCCGAAGAAGGACCAAGTCACTCCGCCGTCCGTGGTCTTGACGACCTCTCCCATCCAGTTGCCGATGTAGATGTCGCCCGTCGCGGGATCGCAGGCGACGCGGGTAATCGTGGTCTGGGAAAGCGGCGGCGTGCCGCCTCCGAACAGGACGAAATCGGTGCCGTCGAACTTCCACACGTCGTAGGCGAGATGGCAGCCGATGAGCCAGACGTTACCTTCGAGGTCGGTGGTGACGCTCTTGAAGCAGTTGACGTCTTCACCGTGGATCGTCCAGCTCAACCCGTCGTACTCGGCTACGCCCGGTAACACGGTGTTCGTGACCCACACGTGATCGTCGGAGTCGACATGGAGAGATCCGAACACGTTCCAGGGGGCTTCCCAGGGGATGTCGTCGGGGACGGTGAACATCCGCCAGTTCGCTCCATCGTACTCGAAGAGGGCGGCGGGCCCCTCCCGCACGTCGGAGTTGTTGATCCAGAGATGACCGTCGGAAGTCTGCTCGATCGAGCGGATGCCGTTGTGGAGGAGCGGTGAGTTCGAGGTGTTGAATATCGTCCAGGAAGCGCCGTCTTTCTTGACGAGGCCGCCGTCGACCTCGGTGAGCTCGTTGTGGCTCGTCGCGATCCAGAGGACTCCGCCGGGCGCATACTCGATGTCGTTGATGTAGCCCGACGGGATCGGCGTGTCGACGGTCGCGATGACGTCCCAGGTCTCGGTGGGAGCGTCGTAGATCCCGAGGCCGCCCTTCTCCCAGAACTCCCAGCGAGCGCCCACCCAGAGCTTGTCGTCCGGTCCGAAGGTCATGAGCCGGATCTCGGCGCCGGGGATCCCCGTGTTGTCGGGTCGCACCAGCTCCCAGTCCCCCACGATCGCCGGTGCGGGTGTCGAGCAGGCCACGACGGTGACTGCGAGCGCGAGGATCCGGAGCCTTGCGCTCGTGATCCTATGTCTGGAGTCCATTCGAAACCTCCCACCGTTGCGCGGGCGGGGTCCATCTCCCACTTGCGAGGACTGGGCGTGAAGAAGTGAGCTGCTTGCTCGGAATACGCTAAGGGCGCCGCCGAGCGCCGCCAATAGGTAGTTTCCGCACCCAAGGGATGCCCAGCGGCTAGGCCTGACGGCGACCATTGAGCTCCGAGTCCACGCTCCTCCTCGAGGTCGCCGGATGCCCGGTCGGCAGCCAGCTCGATCGGATTCTCGGATACTGGGTCGTCGACGGCTTCGTGCCCGCCTAGCGGACCCTCGAGCCCATTTTTGTCGCTCCTTCATGCGGTTGTCGGCGAAGCGGTCCCTGAGACCCTCGATCACTTCAGCCGGATCGCTTTCTCCGTGAGCCGGGCGGACTCGGTCTCCAGGCGGACGAAGTACACGCCGGGAGCGACGGCGGCCCCGGACTCGTCCCACCCCGACCAGCGCACGGTGTGGGTCCCGACCGAGACGTCCTCGTTCACCAGTGTCTTGACGAGACGCCCCGTCACGTCGTGAATCGTGAGCCTTGCCGTCGCCGCTCTCGACATCACGAACGCCACGGACGTCCACGCTCGGAACGGATTGGGGCTCGGGGCCTGGAGCAAGGCTGCCGCCGAGGGGACCGTCGTGGCCACAGCCGTGGCGGTCTCGTCGAGGGCCATCGCATACAGGTAGCTGTACCCGGGGTAGTTCAGGAGGAGCGTCGTCACGTACGCGGTCCGACTGTCGGCGGAGAACGAAGGGCGATACGAAGAGACCACGTGCCTCGCGCCCTCGGGAGGCAGTTCGTACTGCCAGAGAAGATCCCCGTTCGTGGTGTCGAACGCGCGGACGAGATCCAGGTTGTCCGAGTTCCCACCGTCGACAATGGTCGCGTCGTCCGGGCTGACGCCGAGGGCCAGGAGTTGACCGTAGCTCGGCTCGTCCCGGAACCACTTCGTGGTGCCGTCGGGATCGAGGGCCCAGATGTAGTGTGAGAACCAGCCCGCGACGTAGATGGTCCCATCCGGTCCCACAGTCGGATCGACGTACTGCGCCCCTGGATCGGGAGACGTCTCCCGCCAAGCGACGGCTCCGTCCCGGTCGATGGTGGAGACCGTGCAAAGCCCCTGCCCCGTGACTACCATCTGCCCGGAAGGATTGAGGTGGGCGTACGAGTCGATCTCGCAGGTCCCTGGGACCATTGAAGCTGGCCATCGTAGTCGAACGCCCAGGCGATCGGCGGGGTGCCGCCGTCCGAGTAGATGCAGAAGTAGAGACGGTCCTCGAGCAGACTGGCGAACCGGATCTCCGAATTGCTGGACCGGGAACTCTGGATGCCGGGATTCGGATCCGACCAGAGAAGGTTGCCTTCGGGATCCACGCAGAACGCCCCGAGCCCTTCTCCCCAGCGGGTGTTGTCGGCCGCGTAGATGTTGCCATCGGGCCCCACGCTCGGGCCCACGAGCAGGATCCGCGCTTCGGACGGCCCCTGCCACTTCACGGTGCCGTCGGGATTCAGGGCCGTCAGCCCGTACGCGCCGGTGTAGATCGTCCTGTCCGGTCCGACGGCGATCGGCCGGGCCCCTCCGGCCCCGGAGACCACCCATTTGAGACCGCCGTCCGGGGTGAGCGCGTACATCCGCGCCTCGACCGTGACGTTCTCGTCGTCCGTCACATAGACGGTGCCGTCCGGCCCGACCCCGACGAAGTCTCCCGGATACTCCGCGTCCATCTGGAAGCGCCAGCGGACCCGTCCGTCCGCCTGGCGTGTGGTTACGTCCAGCGTCGCGACGTTGCTCGGGTTCCCATCAACCGTGACCTGAACGGAGACGTTTCCGAGCGATGCGGCTTCGGGAACGTAGGCGTGAATCTCGGTGTCCGTCCACGTCGTCGCGATGGCGGTCAAGCCATCGATGATCACCTCGCCGCCGGTGCCGTCACCGAAACTCGATCCGAAGATCAGGAGACGACCGCTTCGCTCGAGGCTCGTGCTAGACAAGGACGAGATTTGCGGTGGCGCGAAGGCTCCGGCCCTGGAACTGAAGAGGACGAGAGCGAGAACCAAACCGGACTTCCGCATGCTGGACCGAAACGTCCGAGCGAGTAGCATGACTTGACTCCTTGAACTCCGTCTTCCGTCTTGCCGTCGGCTTCTATCGAAGGACGGTAATCCGTCTTGCCTCTGACACACCGTCTGTCCCCGTGAGCCGCGCGAAGGGAAGGAAGTCGATCGACGTGGTGTGGGCGAGCGTGTCCACGAGCACCTCGCGTGTCCACTTGATGGTTCCGTCGGGGTTCAGGGCGTAGAGCTTGGTGTTGTCGGAGGTGTAGATCGTTCCGTCCGGTCCGACGGACACCT